>DASRWV010000139.1:0-48363 GCA_035687505.1 Nitrosotalea sp. | reverse complement strand
ACCGGCAGGCCGCCGATGGGCGGCACCACCGGGGGCGGCTGGGGAGGGGGCGGGGGGGCCGGCGCCGGTGGCGGCTTCGGCACCGAGGTGCACGGGATGAGCTGCTTGTCCTGCACCGTGACGCCCTGGTCGGTGACGCTGACCGGCTGGCCGTTGAAAGTTACCTTCCCGCCCGTCACGGTCGCCTCGCCGCTGCCGCCGGAGAGATTGCTCACCGCTTTGACGTCCACCATCACCTTGGTCACCTGGACGGTGCCCATCGACCAGCTCTGCACTTCCGAGTGCGTGATGACGATGAGGTTCCCGCTCGAATCCACCACGGTGCTGGTCTTTCCGGAGGCGCCGCTGAACGGCTGCTGAGCGCTCGCCCCACCCGAGTAGTAGCCGTACGCGCTGGCGTTCAGCTGCGCCGCCTCGCTGTCAGCACCGGCCGCGGGGCAGGAGTTCGAGTTGTTGCAGCTGTCGATGTGCGACTTGCCAGGACCCCCCGGATAGGTCGACCTCGAATACGGCACCTGGTTGTTCGGGTTCTGACAGACCTCCTTGGGCGGCGGCTTGTCCCCGGTCGTACAGCCCTGGTTGTACGCCGACCCGGCGGTGGGAACGAGAGGACCACTGTCGACATATGTCGCCACCGCGGTCGACGAAGGGCTCGCGTCCTGCTCGACTTGCGCCAGCGGGTAGCGATTGTTGACCGCGCCATGCTCGAAGTTGGGGAATGCGTCGCTGCCCGCGATGTAGTGCACGCCAGTCGCATAGCCGTAGCTGTTGTAGCTCGCCGGCACGTCGGCCAGCACAAACGCCGGCACCAAAACGATGGCGGCCAAAACCATGAGCAAAGTATTGAGTGCGACAAAAACTCTTTTCCCTCTCCCCTTAAGGGGAGAGGGCAGGGAGAGGGGCGAGAAAAGAAGCTTCATGGCTTTACCCCCTCCAGCAGCTCCATCACCACCGCTCCGGTCGGCCGGCCTTCTCGTTCCGCTCGCTCCTCGAGCGCCCGCTTGAGCTTGGCCGGAAGCTTCACCGAGACGACCTCCATCAGCGCCGGGTCGGCGTGATGACCGTTGCCGTTCGAGGCCGCGACCATATCGACAGCGCTGCCCAGATAAGAGCCTGAGATCAGCTTGCGGTCAGCGCGCAGCTCGGCCGCCGACCCGGAATGGCCTATGGTCCCGTGCTCGAAAACGTACGCGCGGTCGGCGACCTCGAGCGCTGAATCGACGAACTGCTCGACGATCAACACCGCGATGCCCTCGTCGCGCATCATCCGGATGATGTCGAACAGCTGGCGCACGACGGTCGGCGCCAGGCCCTGCGACATCTCGTCGACCATCACGAGCTGAGGTCGCGCGAGAACCGCCCTCGCCAGCGCCACCATGTGCTGCTCGCCACCCGAAAGAGTCCCGACGGCCTGATGGCGCCGCTCCTTCAATTTAGGAAACAGCCTGTACGCAGTGGCGAGGTCAGGCTCTTTGCCGATGCTGTTCGAGACGAGCCGCAGCGTGTCCTCGACGCTAAGGTTGGGAAAGAGCCCCCGGCCCTCCGGGATGTGGATGAGGCCCTGCCGCGAGATGTGCTCCGCGGTCTTGCCGGTGATATCCCGGCCGTCAAACGTCACAGTTCCTGAACGGGGACGGATCATGCCTGAGATCGCTCGCAGCGTCGTCGTCTTGCCGGCGCCGTTGGCGCCGATGCACGCCACCACCTCACCAGGCCGAACCGTGAGATTCACGTCGCGGATCACCTCGAGGTGCCCATAGCCGGCGGCGAGCTGCGTGACCTCGAGCAGCGGCGCCTCATCTCTCCTTCTGGGCATCGCGACGACGTCATGTGACTTGTTCGATTCTCTGGACGATTCGTCGCCCAGGTAGGCGGCGATCACCTTCGGGTCGTTCTGGATCGCCGAGGGCCGGCCCTTCGCGAGCACTTTGCCGAAATCGAGCACGTAGACGTAGTCGCTGACCGGCAGGACCAGGCTCATGTCGTGATCGACCAGCAGCATCGAGACGTGGAACCGCTCGCGAACCGTGTGCAGCAGCTCCGCCAGGTGCCCGGTCTCGCGAGCATCGAGTCCCGCGGCGGGCTCATCGAGGAGCAGCAGCTGCGGCCGTCCCGCCAGCGCGCGCGCGATCTCGACCCGTCGCTGGATCCCCGCCGGCAGGTCACCGGCAAGAGTCCTGGCGTAGTCGTCCAGCTCGAGCACGTGAAGGATCGCCCTCGCGCGCTCCGAAGACGCTCGCTCCGCATACGTTGAAAACGGCAGGTGCAATGCATCGCTGAACGTGTTGCGCCCGCCCAGGGCATCCATCGGGACTGTCAAGTTTTCCTGCACCGTCATCGAGCCCCAGAGCTGAAGGTTCTGGAAGGTGCGGGCGATCCCGCGGCGCGCGCGCTCATGCGGCGGTGCGAACTTCAGCGAGCGGCCCTCGAAGAACATCGAGCCCTGATCCGGCCGGATGACGCCCGAGATGCAGTTGAACAGCGTCGTCTTCCCGGCGCCGTTGGGTCCGATCAGTCCGAGGATCTCACCACGGTTGAGATCGAGCGATACACCGTCGAGCGCGACGATTCCGCCGAATCTCACCGTCACGTCGCGCACTCGCAGCATCGTCACGCGACTCGCACCCGCCCTTTTGCCACCGCGCGCGCAGCAGACTTCGCGTGCGCCGCCGCGTGCGCGATGCGGCCGCGAAGGTCGCCCCACACGCCATCCGGCATCAGGATCAGCTGGATGATCAGCAGCACGCCGACCGCGATCTGAAACCAGTCGAACGAGATGTCGTAGCTGTACCGGCCGATATTGCCGTGACCGAATCGCGTCAGCACGTCGGGCACAAACGCCATGAAAACTCCGCCCAGCGCGGCCGCGGGCACGTAGCGCACGCCCATCAGCACCGCGATCGCGGCGAGCTGCAGCGACGTGAAGAGCCAGAAGGGCTGAGGGCTGACCGAGCCCGCAACCAGCGGATAGAACGATCCGCCAAGCCCCGCGATCGCCGCCGACATGCCGAACGCCAGCAGCTTGTACCGCGTCAGGTTTACGCCCATCGTCGATGCCGCAAGCTCTGAGTCGCGGATGGCGCGAAAGCGCCGGCCCGCGCCGGAATCGTGCAGGTTGACCATGAGCAGCGCGACCAGGCAGAACAGCCCGACGAGCACGACGTAAGCCGCCAGCAGGTGCTTCGACGAATCCATCTGCAGGCCGAACATCCTTGCTCCGTCCACGCGCCAGCCGCCGCTGCCGCCCGTGAACCAGGCGAAGGCTGCGTCCTGGAAGACGTAGCGGTCGAACACCAGCGCGATGCCCAGGGTCACGATCGCGAGGGTGATGCCGCTGAGGCGCAAGGCCGGCAGACCGACGACGACGCCGAGCGCAAACGCGGCGAACACCGCGACCGCGACGGCGATCAGGTAGCTGACGTGGTAGGTCGAGACCATCATCCCCGCCGCATACGCGCCCACTCCGGCGAATGTCGCCTGGCACAGCGAGACCTGCCCGACATAGCCCGTGAGCAGGACCAGGCTGAGGATCCCGAATCCCCACACGACCGCCAGCGCGGCGTCGAACTGGAATCCAATGTCCAATCCGGCGGGCAGCCGGGCCAGGACGACGAAGGCGAGCAGCGCCAGCAGGACGCGAACTGTGAGGCGGGACGACCAGGTCACCAGATCACCAGGTCACCTGGACACCGCCGTCAACCCGCGCGGGTTCCGCACTATCAGCACGGCCAGGATCACGACAAGAGCCACCAGCCGCGGAAAGCCAAGCGACTGGATCCAGATCGTCGGATACGTCTCGAGCAGGCCGAGGATGAAACCGCCGAGCACCGTGAGCGGCAGCGAGACCATCCCTCCGATCAGCGCCGCCGCCAGCGCGTCGACGATCAGCAGCGTCAGGCTCGTCGTGTCGAAGTTGATGAAGGGCGTGATCAGGATTCCGGCCACCGCGGCGATCAGGCTCCCCAGCATCCAGCTCACCGCGCTCACCCTTCCCACCGGCACCGCCCACAGCGAGGCCGCGGTCGGGCTGTCCGACACCGCGCGCATCGACCGCCCGAAGGCTGTGTAGCGAAGGTAAGCAGCCAATCCAAAGGCGAGACCCAGCGCCACCACGATGATCGCGATCGAGTTGGCGCCGACGGGAACGTCCGCGATGTTCGCCACCCAGTCTTTCGGCAGCACGTAGATCGACAGGTGGTATTGGTTGTTCTTCCAGATCAGCGACGCGGTCGCCTGCAGCGCGAGCAGGATGCCGATCGTGATCACGGCCTTGACCACCGGCGGCCGCGTGCGCACCCACCTGAAGACCGCGAGGTCAAGGAAAAGGCCGAGCAACGCCGCGAAAACGAGGCCGGCGATGATGGCGATCGCCGTCGCCAGCCACTGCGGCCAGTACGGGTGCGCCATCCCATAGAAGATCTGCCACGCGACGAAGGTCGAGAACATGCCCATCGCCCCATGCGCGAAGTTCAAGACACCGGTCGTGCGATAGATGAGGACGATGCCTAGCGCGGCAAGCGCGTAGACCCCTCCGACGCTGAGGCCGATGATCGTGTAGGCCGCGAAAGTGGCCATCGCCTAGCTACAGGTCCAGCCCGACGTCGTATGCCAGCCTCCGCCTTCATGCGACGTGTACATGAAGCAGCGATTGGGATCCTTCGCGCCGGCCCCATAGGACAGTGGCACAGACCAGCCTGTTTGGAACCCCTGGATGGAGTTCAGCGCTTGAATCAAAGTTTCGCGCGACAGGTTCGCTCCCGCGCGTTTAGCTGCTTCGTGAAACACCATCGCGGCGGTCCATGAATGCTGCGTATAGATGTCGAGCGCCTGGAACTGGCCTGGGTAGTAGCGCTGCACCGTGCCCAGGTACTGGCGGACCGTCGCGTTGCCCCGGTTGTCGTAAGGCGAAACGAAGGGGACCAGCGAATGGGCTTTCGCGAGCTCCTTGCCATATGACTGCTGCACGTTGAACTTGTCGAGCCCGGCGCCCAAAATTCCCGGGTACCAGTTCGCCGCCATCATCGCGTCGAACAGGCGGTGATAGCTGAAGGGATCGAGCGCCGCGATCACATAGTCCGGGCACGCCCGATCAGTGGCGCCGCACTTCTTGTTCGGGGCCGACCCGCCGCCAGACGCTCCGTGATTGGAGTGCTGCATGTTGAACACGGTCGCGGTGTAGTTGGCCTGCGTCGCCGAGACTTCCTCCACGTCGACATAGCCGACACCGTTGGAGACGAGGCGGTTCAACAGGTTGGCCTCGACCGCGTGCACCCAAGGCACGTCGCCCAGGACCACCACCGCCGGGTTCTTCACACCCAGCGCCTTCGCCTGGTCGGCGATCGCCGTCCCGTAACGGAAGAAGCTCGTGGAGACCGGATACGACAGCGGATCCGAGAACTCAGCCGGGGTACCGAGGCCGCCGATCACCGGGATGCCCGCGGCGGTCAATGTCCTGATCTCGTTGTTCTCGCCCAGCGGCGCGGTCAGGCCGACCACCGCCATCACGTTCTGCGCGATCATCTGCTGGGCGCACGAGTGCGCTGAGCTCGCGTCGTATTTGGAGTCGCACCAGACGTACTCCACCTGGCGCCCGTTGATCCCACCCGACGCATTCACCGCCTGCATATAGGCGCGCACGGTGTCGCGCTCGACCGAGGAGTCGATCGGACCCGTGATGTCGAAGAACCCGCCGATCGTGATCTTGCCGCCGCCGGCCGCCGGCGACCCGCCACCGCCCGACGCTGTACTCGCCCCAGCCCCAGCCCCGCCCGCGGAGCCGGCGGTCGTCGCGTCCGGCGATGCCTGCTGCTGGCCGGACACGTCGCCAGAGGCGACGAGCCTGGAGTTGGGCCCGGTGAAGGACTGCACCGTCATGACGCCCAGCACCACCGCCAGCACCAGGGCTGCGGCGAGGAAGGAAACCGCGATTCGTTCCCGAAGGCCACGCTGGATCACTGGCCACCCCCCGTATGCGAACGCGAGGGCAGGATCTGCCCCCTATCAGGCAGATACGCGCAGGGCTCCTGGACTACCCGAATGTGGGTGACTCGCACTACTGTCCCTCCGGTTTATTGGGTACAGACCCACTAAACACCAGATGGAAAGAGTTGTCAAGCCGTGATTCGGCTCTTTCGGCTCCCGCCCTGCCGCCCCGGCGGCAGCTGCACGATGTCGCCGCGCCGCGCCTTGACCAGGTAGAGCTCCCGGTCGGCACGCGCGAGCAGGGAGACCACGTCGTCCGACCGCTGCAGCGCAGTCAGCCCGACGCTGAACCGGAGACCGGCTTTGGCCGCCGCTGTGCGGATCTCGCTCAGCTTGGCGACGCCGGCCTCGGCGGGTGTGTCCGGCAGGACGCAGACGAACTCGTCGCCGCCATAGCGGACGAGCAGGTCCTGGTCGCGCAGCCCCTGTTTCAAAGCCTCGGCCAGGCCGCGGATCAGCCTATCGCCGGCGGCGTGGCCCCGGCGGTCGTTCACAGCCTTCAGCCCGTCGATGTCCACAAAGGCAAGCGAAAGCGGGCTCTTATGGCGCCGAGCCCTGGCGACCTCGCGGTCTATGGCCGAGATGCCCGCGCCCCGGCGCAGCGCACCCGTGAGGTCGTCGAAGGCAGCCTGCTCGCGGAGCTTGAACAGCGCTTTCGTATTCAGCGAGGTCAGTTCGCGAGGCCTGAGCCCGAGGTCGCCGGCGAGCGCCAGCCGGAGCTGAGCCTCCCTGGCCCGGCGCGCGGACGCGAAAGTCCGGCCGAAGACAAGGAGCCAGATCCCAAGCAGCAGGGGCAGGCTCGCCAGGGCCACCGCGAGCGCGACGTCAAGTGGCGACGAGATGACGATCGTCGTAAAAGGGATCGGCAGCCCGCGCGCCGGCGGAGTTCCACCGTCCGGAGCACCCGACGTGCCGGCCCCACCCGTCGCACTCGGCACGCCGCCGCCCGCCAGAGGCGCGCCGGCAGACGACGCAGCTGGCGTGGCCCCAACCGAGGGAAGCGCTGAGCTGGACGACGAGACCGTCGGTAGGAGGGTCGGCAGCGAGAGCGGGGTCGCCGACACCGACGGCAGCACGGGCACGGACAGACCGCCCGGTGTGGGCACGGGGAGCGGAAGGGGCAGGCCCAGAAAGGCCACTACCACCGCAGGCAACACCGAGCGAAGCTTGGTCTTCAATGGCAAACTGGCACGCCTCCTACCGCAGCGTTCAAGGTAGTCTAACGACGTTTCGAAGACAACCTTGTCCTTCTATTGTCTTGCCGGAACCCAACATACCTGACAAACCCGGGTAAGCTAGGGTAGTGAGTTCGGACATGGAAAGGGCCCTTGGGGCCCTTCGAGACTTCACGCGGCGCGACATCCTCCTTCGGTTCTATGCCGATCGCAAGCCGCGCAGCGTGGATGAGGTGTCGCGCGAGGCAGGTGTCCACCGTTCGGTGGCCTTCGAGCACCTGGAACGCCTCGTCGCGCTGGGCTACCTTGATGTCGAGCGCCGGCGCGGCCTCATCGGCAAGCCCGCCAAGATCTACAAGCTCACCGGCGGCCCGGTCCAGATCAGCCACCCCATGCGCCGCTACGACGTCCTGGCCGAAGCCCTGGCCAAAGCGTTCGAAGGCCTCGGCGACATCGGCAGCCATGCGGTGAGGCGCGCAGGACGCTCGCTCGGAGTGGAGCTCTCGAGATCGGGAGCCAAGAGCCCGTTGGCCGCGCTCGAACCGATGATGGAGATGGGCGCCGAATACGAGACGCGACGCGACGGCATCGTCGACTGCACCAACTGCCTCTTCGCCGAGGTGTGCCGCCGAGCCCCGGTGACATGCCGCTTCCACGCGGGCATCATGGAAGGCCTCCTCGAGCGCTCCGGCTTGAAGCTGAGCGTCAAGGTATTGGGTTTCCGCGACCCCGACGGCTGCGCCTTCGCGCTCGAAGACTACGAGCGGACCGGCGACCTGGAAGCTCAAGCCCAGTAGCGCATCCCGGGCCTTCGGATTCGGTCTGTTTGGGCCCAAACGCACGCATGAACTGACCACATTCGGTGCGTTCTGCGCCAAACGGGCCTAATTACCCGTGTGAAATTCGTCGCCGAGTCCTTCTCCTGGCCATTTCGCGGCGACTGGAAATCAACGTGGCTGCCCGGCGTCGCGGCAGTGGTTCTGCTGCCCATCGCCTTCATCCCCCTCCTCGGCTACGCCATCGCAGCCACTCGCGCGGCGGAGACGGATCCCACCCAAGGACCACCAGGATGGACCCTCTCCACCCGCCTCTTCTCCGACGGCTTCTCGACGTCGCTCGCGGTGATCGTCCTGACCGCCCCCTTCGCACTTGCGCTCAACCCATTCGCCGACAGGCTCTACGACGCCCACCTGTGGCACGTGACCGACGTCCCCCTTTCTCAGCTCTACGCGCACATCGTCGCCGCCTTCCTCCTCGCCCTGCCCTGGGGACTGCTTCTGCTCCTCCACATGCCGCACGCGACGGCTCGCTTCGCGCGCACCGGGCGCCCCCAGGAATACCTCGATTTTCCAGGCTCCATCACCGCGGTCAAAAAAGACTTCGCGACCTGGAACCTCGCCGCCGCCGCCATCGTCACCGGCTGGGCAATCGGCCTGGCATGCGTGGGACTGGTCTGCGCGGGCCTCGTGCCCGGCATCTTCTACGCCATTCTTGTGAGCGCACATGCCAGCGCCGCCCTCCACCCCGAAGGTAAGAACCCACCCGCTAGGTGACTCCGCGCTCCTCGCGGAGCTGGGCACGCGCCTCGACACCGCCCTCAACACGCGAGCCATCGCGCTCGCGGCTGCGCTGAAAAAGCGGCGCGACGTGCGACAGGCCGTCGCCGGCTACGCAAGCGTGACCGTCCACTTCGACCCCGACCAGACCACGTACGAAGCTCTGACGACTGCGATCAAACGCCTCGCCTCCAAGCGTCCCCCGATGGCCGAACCCGGCCGCCTTCATCGAATTCCGGTGAGCTATGACGGACCGGACATGGAAGCAGTCGCCGCACAGCTGAAACTCACACCCAAACAGATCGTCGAGATCCACACCCGTCCCATCTACCGCGTCTTTCTCGTCGGCTTCGTGCCCGGCTGGGCCTACCTCGGCCCGCTCCCCGAAGAGCTCGAGCTGCCCCGGCGCCATGTGCCGCGGACGCAGGTGCCCGCAGGGTCGGTAGCGATCGCCGGGCGGCAGACCGGAATCTACCCGCTGCCCTCACCCGGCGGCTGGCACCTCATCGGGCGTACGCCGGTCAAGCTCTTCCTCCCCGACTCCGACCCGCCATGCCTCTTCCGCGCCGGCGACCGCGTCAAGTTCTTCGCCCAATGAGCGAAAAGCTCAGAGTCAGAAAGCCCGGAGTCTTCACGACGATTCAGGACCTCGGCCGCCCCAACGCGATCATGGCCGGCGTTCCGCCCGGCGGTGCCATGGATCGGTTCGCGCACAGGGCGGCCAACCTGCTCGCCGGCAACGACGAGGGTGCGGCGACTCTCGAGTGCACGCTGAACGGACCGGAGCTGATAGCAATGGAGTCGTGCCTCGTCGCGATCACCGGCGCCGATTTCGATCCGCGCGTCAACGGCGAGCCGGTGCCGAGGTGGGAGGGCATGTTCCTCCACGAAGGCGACGAGGTCACCTTCGCCGGCCGCCGCTCGGGAGCTCGCGCGTACATCGCGGTGGGCGGCGGGATTGCCGGGGCTCGATGGCTCGGCTCGATGTCGACCTATATGCTTGCCGCGCGCGGCGGAATGCACGGCCGCCAGCTCATGGCGGGAGACGTCATCGCCACCGCCGGCCCGCCGTCCGGACCCGCAATTTCGGGCCGCAAGCTCACTCGCAACCTCCTTCCTGACTACAGCAACCACCAACTGCAGGCGATCGCCGGTCCACACATCAGGCGGCTCGGCGCCGCCGGCCGCAAGGAGCTCTTCGGCTCCCCATTCAAGGTCAGCAAAGACGCCGACCGGATGGGCTACCGGCTGGAAGGCCCCGGAATCGACGCCTCAGGCGACGAGCTGCTCTCGTTCGGCCTGGCCGCCGGAGCGATCCAGGTGCCGCGCAGCGGACAGCCGATCCTTCTCATGGCCGATCACCAGACCGCCGGCGGCTATCCAGTGGTCGCGACAGTGGCAGGTGCCGCGATGCCGGTCGCAGCTCAGCTCCTGCCGGGCGACGAGCTCAGCTTTACCGAGGTCACCATCGAAGCTGCGCTCCGGATGCGCACGGCTCAGCGTGCGGCGCTCGACTCCCTGGTCAATTGATCGATCCAGCCGATGTGTTCGGCGTAGTGCTCGTACGTGTTGCCCGCGACCCATCCGATTACCGGTCTCTTTTCGTCGGGGTCGGCCGGCTGAAAGTGAGAGTACGGCTTCTGCAAGTCAGCCTCGCTCAACTTCCCTAACACGGCCATCAGGCTCGCGTGCGAGTCGCGGAAGTACTTCAATACCTGATCCGGAGTTTCGCCCGCATGCAGCTTCTGGATCGCCGCGTTGATCGGGTCGGTCTGTCTCTCGACCGGCTCGAGCACGCCCATCGCCGACACGCGGTCGCGACCTTCGATCAACCCGACCAGCGAATGCTCCCAGGCGGCAACGTGCGCCAGGTGGTCCTTGACCGCCCACCCGTCCGGCGCCGCGCGCATCAAGCCGCCAGGCCCGAGCTTCGTCACCGTCTCGAAAAGGTCGTTCCACGACGCCTCGATCTGTTCGAGGAGCGCCTTCGTCACGACGTGGCCTGGTTCGCTGATTTGGCCGCCGCCTTGCGGCCCTCTTCGATCACGAGGTCGTAATCCGGCTGCGGCTGCTCGCGCGACGTGATCCATGTATACGTGATGACGCCATCGCCGTCGATCACGAAAACCGTCCGTCGCGCCATACCCGAGTAGCCCGCCACATCTTCCCGCGCGACTCCAAATGCGTGGACCAGCTTGCGCTCGAAGTCACCGATCAGCTCGTAGGGCAACCCGCCCAGCTCCTTCGCAAAAGCCGTATGCGAGAACACCGAGTCGACACTGATGCCGTAGATGCCAATGCCGTCCGCGACGGCTGCGTCGTTCCTGGACCGAAACTCGGTCAGCTCCATCCTTCAACCACCCGTGAAGTCAAGCACGTAGAACAGAAAGATGAGCGCCTTGTGCTTCTTGAGCGCCTCTTCGAGCGTGAGCTCGGTCCCTCCGGTGGTCGGGAGACTGAACTCGGGCGCCTTGTCCCCAACCTGCAGCACGAGGAAAGTCTAGTTGGCTCCGATTTCGAGCACGTACCAGCCGGACCGCGTCGCACCGCTGACTTCGTAGCCGGAATCGAGAGCCTCCGTGAACGCCTTGCGAAGCGCGACCCGCCATGCGCGGGCGAGCGCGGGGTCGGAGCGCCGGAGGGAAACTATGTCATCCGGCATCTGACATAGAAGGACGCGCGCGGAAAGAGCGGAAGCAGAGGAACTGTCAGATATCGCGACCGGCTCGCCGGCCTTACCGACCACCAGCACCTCGGCAGCTCCGTCCTTGCGAAGCTGGTCCAATGGCGGCTCGGGACCGCGACCCGCGGCGGCAGCCTCCGCGGATGGAGAATCCAGCCGCCAGCTGATCAGCAAGCGGTCGGACTCCTCCCCAGCGTTGATCTCATCCGTCATCTCGCCGTAGACGTTGACGAGATATCTGTGCGCCTCCGCGCCCAGCTTGGTCAGGTTGAAGTACGCGTTGCGCCTCACCAGGGGATCGGTCGTCCATTCGATGACCTTGACCTCGCGCTCGAGACACCACCGGCGCTGATGTTGCTTGAGCTCGAAGCCAAGGCCGTGCGCCTCATTACCGGCGACCACGCCGAGGATGTGCGAATGCAGGTGCAGCTCGTGCGGTGGCACGCCGCCGAACCACCCGACCAGGCCCCCGACCAGGCGCGTGTCCGCGTACGCGCCGCACACGTAGTTTCCGGAATGCGCGAGCGCCTTCAGGACGTCAGAGGTGAGGGCAGGCTCGCCGGGCCGTCCCCAGACCTCGGCGAACAGGTCCGCCAGCTTGCGCAGGTCTTCGATCTCCGTCAGCTCCAGGATCGAGAAGGCGACCACTAAGACGCCAGCCGCGTGGTCACGATCCCCGCCTCGTCGAGCGACCGTCGCACCGCCGCCGCGACCAGGGCCGCGCCAGGGCTGTCGCCGTGGATGCAGATCGTGTCGTAAAGGCGTGAGCCCGCAAGTCGAACCGCCTGCTCAGCCGCCTGCGTTGAATCCAAAAGCGATCCGGGTTCCGAACGAGGCGCCAGGCGACCGTCAGGCAGCATGCGCCGGTCGGCAAACCCCTCGCGATACGCGGGGATCCCGGCGCGTTTCGCCGCCGCGACCAGCTCGAAACCCGGCTGCCCCATCAACCCGACACCGTGCGCCTTGGCCACTCGCGCGACCGCGTCGGCCGCGGCGGAATCCTTCTGGCAGCGGTGGTACAGAGCTCCATGGGGCTTGACGTACGCGATTGGCGCTATGGCGGCGAGGCCCGCCACCTGGAACGCGACCAGCGCCTCGATCTCCTCGACCGACAGAGGCAGCTCGACGCGCCCGAAGCTGGCACGGTCGTCGAAACCAGGATGCGCGCCGACCTCGACGCCCAAATCAATGCATCGCGACGCAGTCGCGATGCTCATTGAAACCGAGCCCGCGTGGACGCCGCACGCCACATTCGCGCTGTCGATCAGCGAAAGGATCGCCTCGTCATCACCCGCGCCCTCACCGAGGTCCGAGTTGAGATTCACTAGTGGGAGGTGTCGCCGCGCAGCAGCCGGACCGCGTGGCCGACGATCGGCATCACCGCCTCCAGCGACTCGGTCGCGCCCTTCACGCTGCCGGGCACGTTGATGATCAGCGTGCGGCCGCTCACCCCCGCGATCGCGCGCGACAGCGCCGCCATCGGAGTGCTCGCAGTGCCGGCGCTTCTCATCGCCTCGGCGATGCCAGGCACCTCGAAGTCGATCACCGTGGCCGTGGCCTGCGGCGTCACGTCTCGAGGACCCAGGCCCGTGCCGCCTGTCGTGACCACGATGTCAAAGCCTGCCGCGACCGCCGCGACCAATGCGTCGGTGATCTTCTGCTGATGGTCCGGCACGACATCCGGCCCGGAGACCTCGAAGTGACCCTGCCTCAGGATCCGCACCAGCGCCGGCCCGCTCTCGTCGGGCATCTTCTTGGCCGAAGCGCGATCACTGACCGTAATGACATATGCCTTGGTCACCTCGGCTTGAGCTTCCACGTCCCCGACCGGCCGCCCGATTTCTCCAGCAGCCGGACCGCCTCGAGGTACACGCCCTTCTCGACGCCTTTCGTCATGTCGATCAGGGTCAGCCCGGCCACCGCTGCCGCAGTGAGCGCTTCCATCTCGACACCGGTCTGCCCGGTGACTCGCGCTCGCGCCAGGACGCGCACCCCGCCGCGAACGAACTCGAAGTCCACCGTGACGCTCGTCAGCGGCAGCGGGTGGCAGAGAGGGATCAACTCGGACGTCTTCTTGGCCGCCATGATGCCGGCGACCCGAGCAACCTGGAGCGCATCTCCCTTGGCAGTTCCCTCGCGGACCGCTCGCAAAGTCGCAGGTGCCATGCGCACGACGCACTCGGCAAGAGCTTCACGCGCGGTCGTGGCCTTCGCGGAGACGTCGACCATCCGCGCCGCGCCCTTGTCATCCAGGTGCGTGAGTCGTTTTGCCACGGGCTTCAGGATATGCGGATGCCCGACTTTGAAAGGGGGTCCCCACGAACTCACGCCGTAGGCTCAGAGTTCGTGGGGTCAACGCGAGGCGTGCTCTTCGACTACGGACGGACGCTCGTCACGTTCGACTACCCCACCGAAGACCTCCTGGCCGTGATTCGCCACTTCCGGCCCCGCATCGCCGCCGCCCTGGGAGTCGCGGCGCCCGAGGCGCAGGCAATCCTCGAAAAGGTCCTCGTGCCGATGGAGCAGTACGTCGGGAGCATCAACGAGGACGAGGTCGACTACATGAGCGTCTACCGGAAGGCCTGGGCGGCAGCCGGCATGAACCTCCCGGACGACCTGCTGCACGACATCCTCGACGCCGAGCAGATGAGCTGGGACCGCGCAGTCAAGCTCGACCCCGACGCGCTGCAGGTGCTCTCCTGGCTGGGGGCGCACGGGATCAAGCGAGCCGTCTGCTCAAACGCCCCTTTTCCGCCTGAGATGATGCGGCGCCAGGTGAACACGAACGGCATCAGCGAGATGGTCGATGCGGTGGTCTTTTCAAGTGAGGTCGGCCGGCGCAAGCCCGCTCCCGAGCTGTACCGGGCCGCGCTGGACGCTATCGGCGTGGAACCGCAGCACGCCCTGTTCGTCGGAGACCGGGTGCGCGAGGACTACGACGGGCCGCGCGCGCTCGGGATGCGGGCCGTCATCTTCACCGCGCACGCGGAGGCACTACCGCCATCCGGCATCCCGATGATTGCGTCGCTCAGCGACCTGACCGGCCTGCTGTGAACACGCCCAAAAAGAAACCTGGCGCCCTCTGGCTCCTTTTCTACGGCCGCCGCCGGCGCGGCTTCCCGTGGCTGCTCGCCGCCGTTTTCTTGGTGGTCTTGGTACTCGCTCTCACCTTCGCCGTTCCTGGTGGTGTCGATATGTGGCGCGCGGTCGCGCCCGTCTTGTTCGGGGTGCTGCTGCTGGCGGCGCTGGTGGCTGCGGTAGTGGCATCGTTCCGGCCGCGAAGGCGGCGCTGAGCGATCAGCACCGCGGCGGCGCCGGCGCCGACGCCGTTGTCGATGTTCACCACCACAAGCCCCGTCGAGCAGGACTGGAGCATCGTCGTGAGCGCCGCCTCGCCCGCGCCTCCGCGCCCATAACCCGTCGAAACGGGCAGGCCGATCACCGGCACGTCGACGAGGCCTGCCACCAGGCCGGGCAGCACGCCATCCATGCCGGCGGCGACGATCATGACCTCGGCGCCCCATTCGAGTGTCGAAGCCAGCGGACCGACGAATCGATGCAGGCCCGCGACCCCCAGGTCCGCATGGATCCTCACCTCAATTCCGCACGCCTCGACGACCATCTTCGCTTCCTCGGCCGCGGGCAGGTCCGACGTTCCCGCCGTGAGGATGCCCACCCGGCAATCGAGTGCCTCCGGCACGAATCCCTGACGGACCACACGCGCTGAGGCCGCGTAGCTGATCACCTGCATGCCGGCGGCGTCGGCGGCGTTCTGCAATGCCGCTTTGTGCTCGTCGCTCATCCGGCTGATCAGGCCCTGCCCCTGGCGCTCGGCCATCGCGATCGCCAGTCGCGCGGCGTCAGCCGGCGTTTTTCCGGTCGCCAGGACGACCTCTGGGATGCCGCGGCGCATGAACCTGCCCAGGTCGAGCTTCGCGCGACCGCCGAGCTCATCCAGCTGAAGCCGGCGCAGCTCGGAGACGGCCTGCTCTTCGGTTAGATCGCCCGCAACCAGGCGGCGCAGGATGTCCCTCACAGTCCCGCGAGCACCTCACGCATCCGCTGCCAGTGAGTGCCGGCCCAGTAGATCCGCCCGCAGTCGGGGCATTCCGAATAGCGCGACTGCGTGCGGCGCACGTACGGCGGCACGCGCTCTGCAACCGTCGCCGGCACGCGCGACTCGAGCTCGGAGTTGCACACGATGCACCGCGTCAGGGCCTCCTTCAGCTCGAGCCCAAGCTCCGAGAACACCTGGCGTAGCTGTTTGGTCACGTCGTCGTCGCGAATGAGGATTGCCTGCACGGTGCCCGTCTGGATGACGCGGCGCTTGGTCAGGTCGCGATCACGGGTGAGCAGCACCCGGCTCTCCGCCGCGGCCTCGCGGACCAGCTCCGCGTCGCCGATCCTCGCGTGATAGGACGCGTCATACCCGAGCGCACGCAGCCAGCGCGCGAGCCGCCCGACGTTGCAGTCGGCGAGGAACCGGGGCTTCACTGCTGCCATCTTAGAATCGGAACGATGGAGGATCTGATGACTCGCCTGCGAAGCGAGGCGACCGGCTGCTATTCGTGGTCGAACGGGCCTGGCGATCGGTACACGCCTCACACCCACGATTACGAGAAGGTCCTGTACTGCGTGGACGGCTCGATCACGTTCGTGCTCGAGGCAGACGATCGCAAGCTGGAGCTCGAGTCGGGCGACCGGATGGTGCTGCCCGCGGGCACGATTCACTCTGCGATCGTGGGCGCCTCGGGCTGCACCTGCATAGAAGGTAAGCGCTAGCGTCACCGGCGTAATATGGGCCCCGCGATGAGCATCATCGAGTTCATCCGCGACCGGGCCCGGTTTTACAACTGCCCGGTTTGCGGACGCAGCCTCAAAGGGTGCGAAGTCCAGGTCCTCAGCCATGAGGAGGAGCGCTTCAACCTGCAGGTCACGTGCGCGCAGTGCCAGGTGACGTTCGTCGTCGTGCTCGCCATCGCAGGCGGCGCCGCCGAGGAAATCGAGAAGGTGATCCCCGAGCACGAGGTCGAGCCGATCGCGGTGGCCGAACCGATCACGGTCGACGAGATCCTCGACCTTCACCTTTATCTCAAGAGCTTCCAGGGCACTCTCCTGGAGCTCATTCAGCAGCCGGACCCAAGCCGCGGCTAGCCGCATCTACCTCGACGACGCCGGTTCGGCGCCGTTGCTCCCCGAAGTCCGCGAAGCGCTTCGCGACCTCCCCGACGGCAACCCATCCAGCCCGCACACCGAAGGGCGCGCCGCCCGAGCCGCGCTAGACACAGCGCGCGACGTGGCCGCCCAGGCGCTGGGCGCCGACCGCACCGAGATCTCGTTCACCGCCTCCGGCACCGAAGCTGTCAACCTCGCGCTCTTCGGCGCCGCGCGCCGCCTGTCGAAGCGCGGAGCGATCGTGACGTGGGCCGCCGAGCATCAGTCGGTGCTTGGCGCGGTGCGGCGCCTCCAATCGGAAGGCCACACCGTTCACGTGGCGAAGGTCGACCGCGACGCGAACGCGAGCCCAGTCGAAATTCCCGATTCCGCTGCGCTGGTCTCGATCGGGCTCGCCAACAACGAGGTCGGCACCATTCAGCCGGTCGGCGCGATCATCGCGCGGGCGCATGAGGTCGGCGCCCTCGTCCACGTCGATGCATGTGCGGGGCCGCGATGGATCCCGATCCCCGATGGCGCAGACCTGATCTCGCTCAGCGGCCCCAAGCTCGGCGGCGGCCGCGGTGGCATCCTGCTCGTCAGGGATGGGGTGCGGATCGATCCTCTTCTTTATGGAGGTCCCCAGGAATGGGGCCGCCGCGGCGGTCGAGAGGACGTCGGCGCCGCGACCGCGATTGCCACGGCCTTATCGGTGTGCGTGCGCGACCGCGCATCCCGATCCGAATCCGCCGCGCGGCAGGCCGCATCGCTGCGCGACCTGCTCATCGACCTCGGCGGCGTGCTCACCGGCGCGGAGTCTCGCCTGCCCAACTTCGCCACCTGCGCGTTCGCCGACCGCCGCGGCGAGGACATGCTGCTCGCGCTCGACCTGGCCGGAGTCGCAGCGTCCAGCGGATCCGCATGCGCATCCGGCTCGCTTGATCCGTCGCACGTCCTGCTCGCGATGGGCTTGAACCTGGAGCAGGCGCTCGGCAGCCTGCGCCTGACGACCGGCTACGCCACCACCGACGAAGAGATCTCCCGTGCCCAAACGCTCCTCCGTTCCGCGCTGACGCGCGCCGCCGCCCGTGCCTAGTCTCGAAGAGGACCTCGCGCGCCGGGTCGCCCGTGGAGAAGAGGTGGTCCTCGCGACGGTGATCAAGCTCGACGGCAAGCCGCCCTCCCACCCAGGCGCGAAGATCCTGCTCTCACGCACCGCCACCCTGGCCGGCACGCTCGGCTGCAGCGAGTTCGATTCGGCGGCGCTCGCCGACGCCGGCAGGATCGCCGACGCCGGCGCCCCAGAGCTTCGGACCTACAGCCACGACCTCGGCTCGATCGAGGTGTACCTCGAGCCGTACCCCGCGGCGCCGACCCTTGTCGTCTTCGCCGCGACGCCCGTCGCCGCCTCCCTTCTCCGCTGGGCGCCGGACCTCGGCTTCCGCATCCTGCTGGTGGAGACGCGACAGGACCGGCTGAAGAATGCGCGCTGGCCGCCGGCGATCACCTCGCTAGCGGACCTGCCCGGCGCACTTGGCCCAGACGTCTACGTGGTGCACACGGATCACGACGCCGAAGACCTCGTGCAAGCCCTCGAAGCGGTGCTGCCGAAAGAGCCGCGTTTCATCGGACTGGTCGGCAGCCGCCGTCACACCGGCCATCACCTGGAGGCTCTGCGCGCAAAGGGAGTCGCCGAAGAGGTGATCGCCAGAATCCAGAGCCCGGTCGGCCTCGACATCGGCGCCCAGACGCCTGGCGAGATCGCTCTGTCCATCCTGGCCGGCATCACGGCGATCCGGCGCGAGGCCCGCATCAAGCGTTAACCCAAGTTGGGCCCCAGCAACCGAACCTCATAATCAGCAACCGTGTCGATCGCACCGGGGACCAAATTAGGCCAGTACGAGGTCCAGGACTTCATCGGCCAGGGGGCAATGGGGTTCGTTTACCGCGCCTACCATTCGCAGCTCGAGCGCACCGGCGCGGTAAAGATCCTGCAGGCGATCGCGCCGGACCCTGACACCACCGCGCGCTTCCGGCACGAGGCACAGGCCATCGCGCAGCTGCGCCACCCCAACATCCTCAACGTCTACGACTTCGGTGAGTACCAGGGAACGCCCTACATGATCGTCGAGTACGTCCCGGGTGGAAGCCTCAGCGGCCGGCTCAGCAAAGGGCAGCTCGATTCGCCCGCCACTCTGAAATACCTGCGCGGCATCGCCGCCGGTCTCGATTACGCGCACAGCCACGGGATCGTCCATCGGGACGTCAAGCCAGCCAACGTCCTCCTCGAGTCCGACGACACGCCGGTGATCGCCGACTTCGGCCTGGCGAAGCTGATGCAGGGCTCGTCGCTCAAGTCGATGACCGGGGTGACCACTGGTACTCCCGCCTACATGGCTCCCGAGCAGGTCACGGGCAGCCAGGTCGGTCCGGCCGCGGACCGCTACTCGCTCGCGACGATGGCCTACGAGATGTTGACCGGGGTGATCCCGTTCGACGGCGAAGGCCTGATGGAAATTCTTTACGCGCAGGTGCACCGCGAACCGCCGCCGCCCAGCACTCGCAACAGCTCTCTCGGGCCGCATGTCGACGAGGTCATCCTTCGCGGCCTGGCGAAGAACCCGGCCTTGCGTTGGGAGAGCTGCACCGCGTTTGTCGACGCTCTTGCGGCGGCGGTCGACGGAAAGAAACCCCTCAAACAAGCTGCGGCGAAAACCGGGGTGATGGATCCGGCCTTCGCCTCCACAGTGCCGCTCGCCGAAGTGGCCGTGGACCCGATCCACCCGATGTCCTCTCCGCCGCCGCCCAAACGCAAAATGCGGAAGCGCCTATTCGCTCTGATCGGTGGGGCACTGATCGTCTTGCTTCTCATCTTGGGAGGCGTCGTGTATCTCGTCACGCACCAGAAGTCGACGGTCACGCTGTCGGAGTCGACGGTCAAGGCGGGGGACACCGTGGTCGTGACCGCGAGCCATGTGCCGGTCAACCAGGTCGGTGAGATCCAGCTGCTCAGCGACCTCCACACTTTTCCATTCCAGGCCGACGCGAACGGCGACGTCAGCGAACCGATCCTCGTCCCGCGCGACATAGGATCCGGGGACCACGTGGTCCGCGTGTGCTGGGTCTCGCAGTGTTACGGCTCGGCCACCCTCCATGTGATCGCGCTGGTCCCAAGTCCGTCGCCTACCGCATCGCCTTCGCCGACGGCGTCACCGACCGCGCGTCCCACGCCAACGCCGACCCAAGCCCCACGCAGCCTCGCCCTCTCGTCCAACCACATCGTGGTCAAGACCGGGTCGATGACAGTCAAGGGTTTCAACTTCACGCCCGGCAAGGTGGCGACCATCACTTTCATCCAGGGCTCGACCACGAACAAGACCGTGGCGACGCCGTCTGTCGGGTCCGATGGCACCTTCCTCCAGCAGTTCGGTGTCCCATCCACCGCGGTCGTCGGCCCCGCGGCGATCCGAGTGTGCGACGTCAACGGGTGCGCCTCCGCGAGCTTCCAGGTAACCGCCAGCTAACCTATCGCCGTGCGCTTAGCCGCGAGCATCGCCATCGTTCTGGTGGGCGCGCTCCACGTTTACTTCCTGGTCTTGGAGATGTTCCTGTGGCGCACACCGTTTGGGCGCCGAACCTTTGGAACGACCGCCGAGTTCGCGGACTCTTCCGCGGTCCTTGCCGCCAATCAAGGCCTCTATAACGGCTTCCTGGCTGCCGGCCTTCTGTGGGCCCTGGTCTGGTACGGGGTCACGGGCGGCAGAGCAATCCTCACCTTCTTCTTGGTCTGCGTCGTGGTCGCCGGCCTGTTTGGCGGGTTAACCGTCAGCTGGCGGATCTTGATGGTGCAGGCGCTCCCGGCCGTGATCACGATTGCGTTGTTGTGGCTGTCGTAAGAATGAGAGAGCGAGCTCGGCGTGCTTTCGGTTGGGGCGCCTGGCTGGTGCTCGCTTCAGTGATCGTGCAGGTGACGCTCGCCGGCCTCGGAGTCTTCGCGAATTCGGAATTCTTCTTCTGGCACTCCAGCGTCAATGGGGCGGTTGTCTTCTTCCTGCCCCTGCTGCTGATCCTTGTCGGCTGGTTGGGGCGCGTCCCAATTCGCCTCCGCTGGCTGACGGCCGCCGTGCCGGCGCTCGTCGTCCTCCAGTCGCTGCTGCTGGTGCCCTATCACATGAACGCTCACGGCGTGCTGCGGGCCATCTCAGCGCTGCACGTCGTCAACGCCTTCGTCATTTTCTGGGTGGCGTTTGAGCTCGTGGACAGGACACGCCGCTACCTCGCCACGCCGGAAGCAGGCGGAGCGGTCTAGAACACCTCGGCCGCGACGAGGTCCTCAAAGGTCTCCCGCCGTCGCATCACGCGCGCCTCGCCGTCTTTGAGCATCAACACCTCAGGCCGCGGCACGCCGTTGTAGTTGCTCGCCATCGCAAGGCAGTACGCACCCGCAGCCGGTAGGCCGATGATGTCGCCCGCCTTCAATGGCGGCATCTCGATGTCGGTGATCAGGATGTCCGTCGACTCGCAGTACTTCCCGGCGATGGTCACCTTGCCGTCCGGAGCGCGATCTGGGTCGGATGCGAGGTAGGCCTCGTACCGCGCGCCGTAGAGCTTCGGTCGGATGTTGTCGCCCATTCCACCGTCGACCGCGACGTAGCGCCGCACTCCCGGAATGTCCTTGATCGATCCGACCGTGTACAGCGCCATGCCGGCGGGCCCCGCGATCGACCGCCCCGGCTCGACCACGAGCTGCGGCACCTTCAATCCACGCGCCGCGCAGCCGAGGACCAGGGCGCGGTGCACTGTCTCGACGAAATCACGCGGCGTGGGTGGATCGTCGTTTCGCGTGTAAGCGATGCCAAGCCCTCCGCCTGCTCCCAATTTCTTCGGTTCGAACTTCAGCTCGTCGCGAAGCTTGACCAGCAGGTCGAGCATGATCTCCATCGCATCCCGATACGCGTTCAGGGCGAAGATCTGCGACCCGATGTGCGAATGCAAGCCCACCAGCTCTAGACACGGATGCCGCAATGCAGTCTCGATCGCGCGGCGGGCGGCGCCCGACTCAATCGAGAAACCGAACTTCGAATCGAGCTGGCCCGTTGAGATGTGATCGTGCGTGTCCGGCTTGACTCCCGGCGACAAACGCAGCATCACCGGGATCCGCTTGCCTTCCGGGACGATCTCGCGCAGCAGCTCGAACTCATACTCGCCATCGATGACGACCGTCGCGCCTGCGTCGTACGCGGACTGCAGATCCTGCCGGCTCTTGTTGTTGCCGAGAAAATGAATGCCGTCTTGCGGGAAGCCCGACTTCAATGCGAGATGGAGCTCACCCGCCGACACCACGTCCAGACCAAGTCCCTCCTCGGCCACCACACGCAAGAACTGCGGCGACGCGAAAGCCTTGGCCGAATACAGCACCTGGCCGCCGGCACCCATCGCGGCCACGTATTCCGAGGCTCGCTGGCGGACCGTCGCCTCGTCATATATATACAGAGGCGTGCCGTGCTCGCGGGCAAGCTCGACAAGGTCGCAGCCGCCCACCTCCATGTGGCCGGCGGCGTTTACCCGGTATGTGACCGGGAACAGCAATCTAGAAGGTCAGTTCGGGCTCGAGCCGCAGGAGCCGCAAGAGCCTCCGCAGCATCCGCCGCCAGTGCTCTCGGAGGCCCCGAAGTCCATCGACTCCAGAGGCTCACCGCCGGCGACGGCGAAGCTCGAGACCAGCACCCTGGTCCTCGTCGATTCGCAGGCAGGGCAGGCCTGGGCGCTGTCCCGCTCGGCGAACCGGGTCAGAAGCTCGAACTTCTCAGAGCAGCTCTCGCACCGATACTCGTAGATGGGCATCTCAGTGACAGATTCTAAGCTCGTTGTGCTCGCGCGATTGATCTCGGAATGGCCCGGCCTCACCTCCAGACCGGCCGCGGAGCTCATCGACGACTCCCTGGTCCTTCTGGAGCACCTCGGTGAGGCGCAAAGAGTGGTGGACGTCGGATCCGGCGGTGGATTGCCGGGACTGCCCCTGAAGATCGCCCGTCCAGATCTGAGCGTGACACTGGTCGAGGCCGACCAGGAGAAGGCTGCATTCCTGGTCCGCGCCTGCGCTGTTCTGGGACTCCAGGACGTCGAGGTGGTGGCCCGGCGCGCCGAGCAGGTCGGGCAGGACCCGCTATTCCGCGAGAAGTTCGACGTCGCGGTGGCGCGGGCTCTAGCGCCGTTACCCGTGCTCGCCGAGCTGTGCCTTCCGCTGGTCCGAGTCGGCGGCCGCCTGCTCGCGCAGAAGACCGATTCCGAAGACGTGAATGGCGCAGATCGCGCGATCGAGGCGATGGGCGGCGTGCTCAACGCTGTTGTGGCCGCGCCTTCGGCGGTGCGCGGGGCGGGCACCGTCGTCATCGTCGACAAGGTCCGATCGACGCCCGCGGCGTACCCGCGACGGCCAGGTGTCCCGGGACGCAAACCTCTGTAAGCATTCACCTCCCCACTTGTGGGGAGGTCGGGCGCTGTAAGCATTCACCTCCCCACTTGTGGGGAGGTCGGGCGCCGCTTGCGGCGCCCGGGTGGGGAGCGCCGGGTGGGGAGCCGCCTTCCCGTTACTGCCTTTGTTACCTGGTCGCGCGCAAGGTGTGAGCTGTTGCTTCGGCAACCTGGCCAGCCAACGCTCGGCTGAGTTCCGGTGGAGGAGGTATAGGTCATGGCAGAAACCAAGAAGGGCAACAAGATCGTCGTGGTGCCCAGTTACACACGCAAGCAGGACGGAGTGAAGGTTCACGTACCTGAGCACCGTCGTTCGACTCCGGAGACGAGCACCGGCAAGAAGTAGGCTCCCAAAGAAGCGAAACGGCGCGGGCCGAAACCCGCGCCGCTTCTTAGATGGGGAGGTGTGGCGAGGTTTAGGTGAGGACCGCGGCGCCCGCGGCCTTGACCAGCTTGAGGTTCGTGAGCGCGAGGTTCGCAACGGCGGCCGGGAGAGGCGCGTACTGCAGGTCAGCGCCTTCCTTCTGGCCCTCAGTGCTGACCAACCACTTGAAGAGATAGACGACAGCCTTGCCCTTCGGCGCGTCCGGGTATGCCGTGTACAGCATCACCCAGCTGAAGCCGGCGATCGGGTAGGCCGTGTCGCCAGGCGCGTTCGTGATGGAAAAGTTCGTTGGGCTGACGTTCGTGTTGGCGGCCGCCGCTGCGGTGGCCCCCGCCTGGCTGGCCTGGACGAACTTGCCGTTTGCGTTCTTCAGGAACGCCTGCTTCATGCCGGCCGAGACCACATAAGCGAGCTCGACGTATCCGACGGAGCCATCGGTCTGGGTCACCGCTTGGGCCACTGCCGTGTTGCCGCTGCCGCCGATACCTACCGGCCACTTGAGCGACTTGCCGACGCCTACTGTCGTGTTCCAATCGGGCGAGACCTTGGCCAGGTAGTCACTGAAGTGATACGTCGTGCCGCTGCCGTCCGAACGATGCACGACGGTGATCGCCTTGTTCGGCAGGGTCACTCCCGGATTGAGGCCGGTGAGCGCGGAGTCGTTCCACTTGGTGATCTTGCCCAGGAAGATGTTCGCGAGGGCTGCTCCGTCGAGCTGCAGCTTGTCGACGCCCGAGATGTTAAAAGTGATGGAGATGACTCCTAGCGTCGTCGGAATCTGGGTCAGCGCGTCCGGCCCTCCGGCTGAGGTGATGTCGGCTCCTGCCATCGGCACGTCGCTTGCGCCGAAGTCGACAGTTTTCTTGATGAACTGCTGGATGCCGCCGCCGGAACCGACAGGCTGGTAGTTGACAGTGACCGCCGGATACTTCGCCGAGTAGTCAAAGAACGCCTTCTGGTAGAACGGCGCTGGGAAAGTTGCTCCTGCACCGGTGAGCGAGCCGGAACCCACGTCGGCGGTCGAGGGCGCCGGAGTGGAACCACACGCCGTGGCGGTGATGGCGGCCACTACCCCGACGAGCAGCAACCGCGTGAAAAACGTACCTCGAAGCATCGAACCCCTCCTGAACCCTGATGGACTTATGGCCAACACGTTATGGATGGGGGTTTAAGCGCGGGTTAACCGCTGCTTAAATCACGGCGCCTCGCGAATCCACTCATATACTCCGGCGATGATCTGGGACCGAAGGCGCGAGAGGGAGCCGCAAGGGCCGAGCCTGCCGCCGCGAGACCTGTTTGCGGAACTGCTCGAGCATGCTCCTGCGATGGCGCTGCTGCTGGACGCCCAAAACCGAGTGGTGGCGGCAAACCAGGCCGCGCGCGACTTTTTCGAGATCGAGCCGGAGCGGCTGCCCGCGAGCCTGGTCGAGGTGACGCTGGAATCGCGCCTGTTCGAGGTGGTGAGGATGGGCCTGCCGCATGCAGAAGCGCAGCTCGTGCATCACCGGCGCACCGTACAGACCCAGCTCGTCGAGGGCAGACGCGAGGGGGAGAGGCTGTTGTTCCTGACCGACATCACAGAGCTCCGGCGCCTTGCCACCGTGCGCCAGGAGTTCGTCGCCAACCTCGTCCACGAGCTGAAGACTCCGATCACGTCGCTTCGACTCACTGCCGAAAGCCTCCTGGGTGATCCACTGCCCAAGGACCGGAAGAGATTCGCCGAGCGACTGGTGAAGGAAGCCGACCTGATGAGCAAGATCATCGACAACCTCCGGCAGCTGGGGGACATCGAGACCGGAGCGATGGCGATCGACGTGTCCCAGTTCGACCTCGGGGAGCTCGTCCAGGAGAGCGTGTCCCGCCTCGGCATCGAGCGCACGGTCAACTCTTCCATCCCGGCGAACCTGGTCATCACCACGGACCGCCCGAAGCTGGCCCAGGCGCTCGGCAACCTGCTGGACAACGCGGCAAAGTTCTCTCCCCCCGGCACCGCCATCGACGTGAAGGTGGAGGTCACGGACGGGGAGGTTGTGCTCAGCGTCCGGGATCGTGGTCCCGGCATCTCCCCCGAACACTGGAGCCGGGTCTTCGAGCGCTTCTACAAGGTCGACCGCGCCCGCCCGCGGGAGGCCGGCGGTTTCGGCCTGGGGCTTGCCATTACCAAGCATCTGGTCCAGGTCCTGGGCGGCCGGATCTGGACCGAAACCGCGCGGGAGGGTGGCCAGGTCTTCTACATCGCCCTCCCCAACGAAGTCTTAACCGCCGCATAAACCTGCCTTAACCAGGCCCGGCCTATCCTGAGCCTAGGGGATGGCAAAACTTCGGCCTTTGATGCAGCTGTCGGTCCCTGCCGGCAGGCCTGAGCTGACGGCTTTGCCCGGCGCCGGCCAGGCCAAGCTGAAGGTCGACCAGCTCTCCTTCTATTACGGCAAGAACCAGGCGCTCAAGGACGTGACCTTCGAGATACCGGAAAAGCGCATCACCGCGATCATCGGACCTTCGGGTTGCGGCAAGAGCACTCTGCTGCGCGTCTTCAACCGGATGTACGACCTGATCCCGTCGGCTCGCGCGACCGGCACGGTCCTCCTCGACGGCGAGGACGTGGTCTCCACGCGGCGGTTGCTCGAGCTCCGCCAGAAGGTCGGCATGGTGTTTCAGCGACCAAGCCCGTTCCCGATGTCGATCCGCGACAACGTCGCCTTCGCGCCTCGGCTCCTCGGCTGGACCAAGAGCCGGATCGATTCGGTGGTGCGGGAAAGCCTGGAGAAAGCGGCGCTTTGGGACGAGGTCAATGACCGGCTCGAAGACCCTGCGACATCCCTCTCCGGTGGCCAGCAGCAGCGGCTTGCGATCGCGCGGTGCCTCGCGGTGAGCCCTGAGGTGATCCTCATGGACGAGCCGTGTTCCGCGCTCGATCCGGTGGCCACGTTGAAGATCGAAGACCTGATGGCCGAGCTCATGCGGGACTACTCGATAGTCATCGTGACCCACAACATGCAGCAGGCCGCGCGTGTCTCGGACTTCACCGCATTCATGCTCATGAACCCGGAGGGTCGCTACGGCGAGCTCATCGAGTTCGCGCCGACGGCCCAGCTCTTCAACCAGCCTCAGGATCCCCGGACAGAGGCCTACATCACCGGCCGCTTCGGTTAATGCCGCGAATCACATTCGAAAGAGAGCTCGCGAGCCTTCGCGAGTCGCTGGTGCGGATGGGGACTCTGGTCGAGTCCCAGATCGAAGCTGCCCTCGACGCTCTCCGCCGGCGTGACGGCGCCGCGGCCGAAAAGGTGCGCGACGAGGACCAGTACGTCAACGAGCTCTTCCGCCAGATCCGAGAGCAGGTCTTCATGGTGATCTCGACGCAGCAGCCCGTAGCCCGTGACCTTCGGTATCTGATGGGCCTCCAGTACATCGCCACGGAGCTCGAGAGAATGGGCGACTACACGGTGCGTATCGCGCGCTTCACCACGACGCTCGTCGCGCTGCCGGAAAAACCGCTGCGCGCTGAGTTTGGCCTGATGGGCGAGCTCGCCATCGGGCAGGTGCACGACATCCTCGAGGCGATCATCGACCAGAACGTCCAGCGTGCCCGCGAGGTGGCGAGCCGCGATAACGAGGTCGACCGCCTCTGGCACCGAGTGTTCGAAGACCTGGTCAAAGAGATGGGCGAGGGACATACCGACACCGACGGCGCATTGCGCGCGGTCACCTTGCTGCTCGTCGCGCACAACCTCGAGCGGATCTCCGACCGCGTGACCAACGTGGCGGAGGACATCGTGTTTCTCGAGACCGGCCAGGTCGTGGAGCTCGGATGACTCGCGCTGCCGGCAACGGCAGCGCAACGCGTGTGCTGGTGGTCGAAGACGACGAAGGTATCCGCGAGATGCTGAAGTACAACCTGTCGTCGGCAGGATTCTCCGTGCAGGAAGCGAGCGATGGAGCCTCGGGCCTGCGGACCGCGCGCACCGCAAGGCCGGACCTCATCCTGCTCGACCTGATGCTGCCCGGCATGAGCGGCTTTGACTTCGCTCGCGCGCTTCGCAAGACCAGCCGGGTGCCGATCATCATGATCACGGCCAAGGATGCCGAGGTCGACAAGATCGTCGGCCTCGAGCTCGGCGCCGACGACTACATCACCAAGCCCTTCTCGGTCCGCGAGGTCCTCGCCCGTGTCAACGCGGTGCTGCGGCGGGCCTCGCCGGAGGCCAACGAGCCGAGGTCGATACCGGAGCTCGACTCGATCGGCAACTTCGTCATGGATCGCGCCGCACGGCGAGTCATCCTGGACGGGCACGACGTCAAGCTGACCGCCCGAGAGTTCGAGCTTCTCTCTTACCTGCTCGCGTTTCCCCGCCGCGTCCACAGTCGCGACGTCCTCCTCGAGAACGTCTGGGGCCACGAGTTCTCAGGCGATCGCAAGACCGTGGACGTCCACATCCGCTGGCTGCGCGAAAAGTTCGCCGGCGTCGCGCCTTTCGAGATCGTGACCGTCAGAGGCATCGGCTACCGCCTGGACCGCAAGGGCGAGCCAGGCGACCCCATCGACGCCTGACTTTCTTGGCGAGCGCGGTCGACAGCAGGACAACTGTGATCAAGGCACCGAGCCGTCCGCCCGACCGTTTCCGGACGTTGACGGCGGTCGTGGCTTCGGCGGCGCCGATCCTCCTGCTGGTGATCGTCGCCATCCTCTTCCAGCAGGCATGGCCGGCTGTGAAGCACTACGGCCTGGGCTTCCTCACCGGCATCGATTGGAACCCTGTGACCGAATCATTTGGCGCGCTCCCCGCGATCTTCGGCACCGTCGCGACCAGCTTCATCGCGCTCGTGATCGCGGTCCCGATCGGGGTTGCGGTCGCTGTCATCCTCGCTGAGCAAGGACAGCAGCGGATCCGCGGTGTCCTCGGAACAGGGATCGAGCTGCTGGCCGCGATACCCAGTGTCGTGTACGGGATCTGGGCCCTGTACGTGCTCGCGCCATGGTCCTACCAGCACATCGAGATTCCGATCTCGGAGCACCTGGGGTTCATCGGCTACCTCACGCACCCAGCGGTGCGCGGCCTGTTCAACGCCGCGCTGGTGCTAGCCGTGATGATCCTGCCGACTCTGACCGCGGTGTCGCGCGACGTGATTCGCGCGGTGCCGCGAGGCATGCGGGAGAACGCGATAGCTCTCGGCGCTACGTGGTGGGAAACCACATGGCGGGTGATCCTGCCGGCGGCGAGGCCCGGCATCTTCGGGGCCGTGATCCTCGCTCTCGGTCGGGCCCTCGGCGAAACCATCGCGGTCACCATGGTCATCGGGAATCGTTACGAGATCCCGCCGACGATCTTCTCCCCGGCCTACACCCTGGCGAGCGTGATCGCCAACGAGTTCACCGAGGCGACAGGGACGCTCTATCCCGCGGTGCTGATCGAGTTGGGCCTCGTCCTCATCCTCGTCACGCTGACGGTGAACCTGTTCGCTCTGGTCCTGGTCCGTTCAGCCCAAAGCAGGGTCGCGGTATGAACCGCAACGCCAGGCGCGGCTACATGAGCGGCGCGTCCCTCGCCATCATGTACGCCCTCACAGTGCTGGCCCTCATACCGCTGGGCCTGGTGCTCTGGTTCACCGCATCCAGAGGCCTTTCATCGGTGCTGCACCCGGAGTTCTTCACCAACGTCGAGCGGCCGGTCGGTGTCCCGGGCGCGGGCATCGCACACGCTTTGGTCGGCACCGGCATCCTGGTCGGGATCGCGTCGCTGATGGCGATCCCCGTCGGCATCCTCACCGGCGTCTACCTGGCCGAGTACAACTACGCGCGATGGGCGAATTGGGTCCGGCTGGCGAGCGACGTTTTGGTGGGAACACCATCGATCGCGGTAGGACTTTTCGCCTATGCCCTGGTGGTGGCGCCGCTGCACCACTTCTCGGGCATCTCCGGCTCGGTCGCGCTGGCGATCCTCATGTTGCCCATCGTCATCCGGACCACCGAAGGGGCGGTCGCGCTGATCCCCTCGGGGCTCCGCGAGTCCGGTCTTGCGCTCGGGCTCCCGCGCTGGCGCGTGTCTCTCCAGCTCATCCTGCCCGCTGCTGTGCCGGGAGTGATCACAGGTGCCCTGCTCGCCGTCGCGCGTGCATCAGGTGAAACGGCGCCGCTGTTGTTTACCGCGTTCGGCAACCAGCACTTCAGCCTGGACCCGGGTCAAGCGCTTCAGGCCCTGCCGCTGACGGTTTACCACTACGCGCTGCAGCCTTACAAGTCGCTCCAGGACCAGGCGTGGGGCGCGGCGCTCGTGCTCGTCGCGATGGTGCTGGTCATCAATCTCCTCAGCCGCTGGGTGCTGCGGCGCCAGCTCCGGCTCGCCGGGAAGCTCTAGGCCTTGGCTCACGTTCTGTTCGTCTGCCTCCACAACGCCGGCCGCTCGCAGATGAGCGAAGCGTTGTTCCGGCGCGCAGCCGATGGCCGGCACGCAGCGCGCTCCGCCGGCACCAGGCCCGCCGACCGCGTGCATGACAGCGTCGTAGCCGTGATGCGCGAGTTGGATGTTGACCTGAGCGATCGCACACCCATGTTGCTGACCACCGACCTCGCGCAGTGGGCCGACGTCGTGGTCACGATGGGCTGCGGTGATGAGTGCCCGTTCATCCCCGGCAGGCGCTACATCGATTGGGATCTGCAGGACCCCAGCGGCTTACCTGTCGACGATGTTCGAGCGATCCGCGACGACATATCGAGTCGCGTCAGCGACCTGATCGACTCACTGGATCGAAAGACGTTTTGAGAAGTGGGGTTGGACATTGCGGTCCCCACAGGTAAACTGCGTGCAGGAAGGACGCCCGCCACAGCCTGAACGAAGGGAACCCCGCCACCCAAACGTTTCAGCTTACGAAGGAGCAACGTTGGCAACAAAGATCCTGGAAGTCGCAGACGTGAGCGTGATCAGAGCCGCAGGCGGCATCGTCTGCCGCACCACGCGATCCGGTGAGACAGAGATCGCCGTCATCCATCGCCCCGCGTACGACGACTGGACTTTGCCCAAAGGCAAGATCGAGCCCGACGAAAGCGCCGAGGACTGCGCGATCCGCGAGGTCAGGGAAGAGACAGGACTTCGCTGTGAGCTGGTACGTCCGCTTGGATGTACCGCATACGTCGACCGCCGCGGGCGCGACAAGGTCGCCTGCTACTGGGTGATGGAAGTGAAGGGCGGCAAGTTCCGGCCCGGGATCGAGGTGGACAAGATGCTCTGGCTCTCGGTCGGCAGCGCGATCAAGCGCCTGACCTACGACCGCGACCAGACCCTCCTGAAGCAGCAGGAGCTCTAAGCAAACTTTCCCTCTCCCCGAAGGGGAGAGGGCTAGGGTGAGGCAGGTTTGTTTCTCCCGTAAGCTGCATCCATGCAGACGATCACTGCCGCCGACAGGCTGGTGATCGCGGGCGTCGAGCTGCGGTCGCGGTTGTTCATCGGCACGGGCAAGTACCCGACGGACGAGTCGATGGTCGAAGCCCTGGACGCATCCGGCTGCGAGCTCGTCACGGTGGCGCTTCGCCGCCTGGACCTGGACGACCCTAAGAAAAAGACGATCCTCGACGTCATCGATTGGAAGCGCTACCGCATCCTTCCGAACACGGCGGGATGCCGCACCGCGGAGGAGGCGATCCGCATCGCGCGCCTCGCGCGCTCGATGGGGCTTTCGGATTGGGTCAAGCTCGAGGTCATCCCGGACGCGCGCTACCTCTTCCCTGATCCCGAAGAAACACTCAAGGCGGCGCGGGTGCTCGTCGGCGAAGGCTTCAAGGTCCTTCCTTATATCAATGCCGACCCGGTCCTGGCCAAGAAGCTGGAGGAGCTCGGCACCGTGACGGTGATGCCGCTCGGCTCACCGATCGGCTCAGGCCAGGGTCTGCAGACCCTGCAGCAGATTCGCATCATCATCGAAGAGGCTCGGATCCCAGTCGTCGTCGACGCGGGAATCGGCGCGCCTTCTGACGCCGCGCTTGCCATGGAGCTCGGCGCGGACGCCGTGCTGGTCAACACCGCCATAGCGCTCGCCAAGGACCCGGTCCTCATGGCCGAGGCGATCAGAGGGGGCGTCGAGTCGGGCCGCAAGGCCTACACCGCGGGGCGCATACCCAAGCGCGGCGAGGCCAGCCCGAGCTCTCCGACCGAGGGCATCTCGCGACCCTCTTAACCCTCCCGGTCGCGATGGCTGTCGTCAGCAGCGCAACTGCAGGCCTGCGGTTGGTTTCTCCCTCTCCCCTTCGGGGAGCTGGTTTGGGACAGGAGGCAGGTGCTCCCTCTCCCCTTCGGGGAGAGGGTTGGGGAGAGGGGCTTAAGTTGGTACCGACGATCCTCCAGCTTCGCGCCCCTCAACTGAGCACAGCGGCCCTGGAGCGAGAAGCCCACGAGCTCGTGAACGGGACAACCGTGCCCGTCTTGATCAGCTCGCGATCTGACGTCGCGCTGGCGGCGGGCGCCGCGGGAGTCAATCTCCCTGAAAGCGATATCGGCGTGGCCGACGCGAGGACACTTCTGGGCCGCCGGCTGGTGGGCCGTTCGGTCCACTCGATCACGTCGGCGCAGCAGGCCGAGCGCGAGGGCGCCGATTTCGTCATCTTCGGCCCAGTCTGGGAGAGCCCGAGCCACCCAGGCTCACCACCCGCGGGCATCGCCGCCCTGGAACTTGTTGCGCGCTCGGTCCGCATTCCAGTCCTGGCCATCGGCGGCGTAACCGAGGAGCGAATCGCCGAATGTCACTCGGCCGGTGCCGCAGGCTACGCCGCGATCGGTTTGTTCAAGTGATCACCCTGCAGGTCAATGGGAAGAAGGTGGAGCTCGAAGGCGCAACGCCGTTGCTCGCGTACATCGAAAAGCTGGGCGTCAACCCGCGCGCGATCGCCGTCGAGCACAACGGCACGATCATCGAACGCGCGGAGTACACAACAGTGACTCTGAAAGAAGGGGACACCCTCGAGATCGTCCGCATGGTCGGCGGCGGCCTCGACTGATTCCCGCATTCGCGCGGGGATGCGGATTTCCCAGTCCCCCACGGCCGCCCGAAACCCGCATTTGCATGCGAGCGCGGGTTGCAAAGGCGCATTTCAGCGGATCGCCAGACGCTCCTTGATCGCCGCCTCGGCCTCCGCCCGCTCATCCCACGGCTCCGACCCCGCCGCCGTCCTCATCGATCGCTCGTGCCCCTTCCCCGCGAGCAGCACGCAATCACCAGGCCGGGCCAACTCGATCGCGCGGCGGATCGCCGCCCGCCGGTCGATCACGATCTCGTAGTCGTGCCCCGGGGCCTTGCCCTCGGCGCCCGACTGCACCTCCCTGGCGATCTCCACCGGGTCCTGGTCGAGCGGGTCGTCTGTGGTGATGATGAAAAAGTCCGCGAAGTCCGCCGCCGCACGTCCCATGCCAGGGCGGTCGTGGTCCGAGCGTGCCGTCGCCCCGAAGACCACGATCAGACGACCCGATGTAAAAGGACGGAGCTCTGCCAGCGCGCTTGCTAGCGCGCCCGCCGAATGCGCGAAGTCGATGAAAACGCGAAAGTCCTGACCCACGTCGACCGGCTCGAGCCGCCCGCGCACTCCTTCGAAGCCCGCGAGCCCGGTGCCGACAGCGTCCAGCGGCACGCCCAGCGCCAGGCACACGCCGGCCGCGCACAGCGCGTTGTAGATGTTGAAACGAGCAGGCACGTGCAGGTCCACCTCGGTCTCGCCGAGAGGAGTCTTCATCCGGAACCGTGAGCCCGACCCCGTGACGCTCAGTTCCAGCGGGTGCAGGTCGGCCGCGGTCGTCAGGCCGTACGACCACCGCCGCGCGATGGGGCGGCGGGCGAGACGCTCGTAGCTGCGGTCGTCGCGGTTCAGCACCGCAGTCTTCTCGATTCCCTTGTCAGCCGCGTTCGCGGTCAGGTCGATCAGTCTTGCCTTCGATTCGAGGTAGTCCTCCCACGTCGCGTGATAGTCGAGGTGGTCGTGGCCCACGTTGGTGAACGCGGCCACGTCGAAGTCGCAAGCGCGAACCCGCTCCTGCACCAGCGCGTGCGACGTGGTCTCGATGACCGCGTATTGGACGCCCGCCTCGAGCATGCGCGCGAGCCAGCCCTGCACGTCCGGCGCTTCGATGGTGGTCTGGCCGCTGAGGTTGTCCGTCTCGCGCCCGCTCACCGTGAATGACACAGTGCTCATCGCTCCCGCGACCAGGCCGCTCGCCTGCAGCACGTGCTCCGCCATGTGCGTGGTCGTCGTCTTCCCATCCGTGCCGGTGATGCCGGCCAGCTTCAACCGCCGCGACGGCCGCCCGTAGAACTCCGCCGCGAGCTCGGCCAGCCCGACGCGAGTCGACGGCATGCGGAGCAACGTCGTTCCGGGCGGAACGGGCACGTCGCGCTCGATGGCGATGGCTGCAGCACCCGCCTTGAGCGCGTCCGCCACATACGCATGCCCGTCGACCTGGATGCCCTCGACGGCGACGAACAGGTCGCCCGGCTTGACCCGGCGCGAGTCATACGCGATGCCCGTGATCTCGACGTCACCATTCCCTTCGAGGGTGGCGCCGGGCGCGCCGCGGGCGAGCTCATGGAGCTTCATCGACACTCAGCAGGATAATCGGCGCGTGATCGCCGACATCGGTGGAAGCCGCTTCGAGTGGGGCTCGCGCACCTATGTCATGGGGATCATCAACACCACCCCGGACTCCTTCAGCGGCGACGGCCTTGGCACGGATCTGGAACAAGCCGTCGCACAGGGGCTGCGCATGGTGGGCGAGGGGGCGGACATGCTCGACGTCGGCGGTGAGTCGACGCGGCCCGGCCACCATCCGGTCAGCGCGGGCGAGGAGGTGGCGCGCACCGAGGCGGTAGTCGCTCGGCTTGCAAGCGAGGCGACGGTGCCCATCTCGATCGACACGTACAAGCTCGAGGTGGCGGAGGCTGCGGTCGCGGCCGGCGCCACTATCGTCAACGACATCTGGGGCCTCACCCGCTCGCCGGAGCTGGCGCAGCTCGCCGCCACCAAACACTGCGCGCTGGTCGTGATGCACAACCAGGATGGGACGGATTATCAGATCGACCTGATGGAAGAGATCAAACGATTCCTGCGTATTGCGGTCGACAAGGCAGTCAAAGCCGGCGTGCCGCGCCAGCGCGTGTTGATCGATCCCGGCATCGGCTTCGGCAAGACAGCCGAGCAGAACTGGGTAGTGCTGCAGCGCCTTGCAGAGTTGCGCGAGCTAGGCCAGCCGGTCCTCATCGGCACATCGCGCAAATCCTTCATCGGCAAGCTCCTCGATCTCCCGGCCGACAAGCGGGTCGAGGGCACCGCCGCCACCGTCACCGCCGCGATCTTGCGAGGCGCCGACGTGGTCCGCGTGCACGATGTGCGTGAGATGTCTCTGGTGGCGCGCGCCGCCGACCGAATGCGTTGACCACCGCCTATCTCGGCCTCGGCACCAACCTCGGACGGCGCGCTCGCAACCTCAGTGCGGCGCGGAGGCGACTGCGTCAAAGAGGTGCGCGCATCCTGCGTCAAAGCCGCGTCATTGAAACCGAGCCGTGGGGCGTCGCCGACCAACCGCGCTTTCTAAACCAGGTGATCGAGGTGGAGTGGCCTGGTACAGCGCGTCAATTGCTCAAGGCCGCCAAAGAGGTCGAACGTGAAGGTGGTCGCACGCCCACGAGGCGCTGGGGTCCTCGCGTCATCGACGTCGACATCCTGCTTTTCGGCGACGAACGGATCAGGCAGCGCGACCTGGTCGTCCCGCACCCGCGCATAGGCGAGCGCGACTTTGTGCGGGAGTCATTTAGAGAGCTCGGCGTTGTTCCCGTTTAATCCGCGAGTGCAATGGCTTTCGTCCTTTCAAAGGCACGGTTGGTGCCAGACGTGTCGAATCGGCGAGTTCAAAGGCGCGTTTGGTGCCAGACGTGGCGAATCCAGCGCTTCCATTTAGTTAAGCCGGGCGGGCGTTGGTGAACCGGTAGCCGATCCCCGGCACGGCCAGGATGTAATAAGGACGCGACGGCTGGCTCTCGATCTTGCGCCGCAGGTTGCGGATGTGGACGTCGATCACTCGCGTCTCGATCGGGTACTCGTAGCCCCAGATGGAGTTCAGGATCTTCTCCCGGCTCAGCACCTTGCCTGCATTGCTGGCGAGGAATGTCAGGAGGTCGAACTCTGTGTGCGTCAGCTCCACCTCTTTGCCGGCCTTATACGTACGCCTCTCGTTGACGTCGATCACCAGCTCGCGGAACTCGAGCCGGCTGCGCATCGCCTCGGCCGATTCGAACCTTGTCCGTCGGAGGTGGGCGGTCATGCGCGCGACCAGCTCACGCAGGCGCAGCGGCTTGGTCACGTAGTCGTCAGCGCCGATCTCCAGCGCGACGACGACGTCGATCTCGTCGGAGCGCGAGCTCATCATGATCACCGGCACCGTCGGGTCCAGCTTGCGCAGCTCCCGGCAAACGTCAAAGCCCGACCCGTCCGGTAGCGTCACCTCGAGCAGGATCAGGTTCGGATGCGAATGTTCCACCTGGCGCATCGCCTCTGACCCGCCGTCAGCCTCGAGCACCTGGAATCCGTCCTGCTCGCAGGCAGCGCGGATCTCGCGCCGGACCGAAGCTTCCGGCTCGACAATCAGGACCTTCCGCGAGGACTCCACCGCCATTCCGACATCCTAACTGATTTGAAGGATTGTTAGGGAATGTTTCGTTTCAGCCGCCGAACGTAGTGGCGTGACTTCTTCTCCAGAGCGATCAGCTTCGCCGCGGCGCCGGACAGGACCAGCTCCCATGCCCCCGGGTACGTCACCTCCTGGCCGCCGAACTCGGCTTTGAAGAAGCCCAGCCCGTGCCAGGGATGCTTGGAGTCGGAGCCCGGCGGCGGCACGCCCCACAAGTCGAAGTCGCGGCAGCCGGCCTCCGCGGCGGCGCTGATCGCCGCCCACCAGGCCAGGTCGTTGCCCATCAGCTCGGAGTGCGCGCCGCTGCGGCCCGCGAAGAGGCTGTACGCGCGGCCTGCATGCCGGGCGACCAGGACGGTGGCCAGCGCCTCATCTGTTTTCGGGGCTCGGGCTACGTAGGTGCGGCACCAAGGAAGCTGATCGAGAAGAAGCTCGTAGTAGCGCCGGTCGGGTAGATGGATGGACTCGCGCCGCTCCACCGCCGCCGACTGCCGCTCCAGCTCCGCCGCGTCCTTGCCTTCCGTGACGACCACGCCACGCTTCAAGCCGGTGCGGATGTTGTAGCGGCGTCCATGCCGGAAGCTCTTCAACAGCTCGTCGGGTGCGATCAGCTTGAGGATGCGCGTGTGCTGCGGCTGGGTCGGGGCAGTCGCTGCGAAACCTCGTTCCTTCAGCGCGACGGCGAGAGCGGCCGTGGTCTCGGGCTCGATGACAAGCCTGCCGATTCTTTTGCCGCGGGCCCACTCGACAAGAGCGTCGATGGATTCCTGGACTGCCGGCACGGGACCTCGAGGCACGTACGCCTCGCGCGCCAGTGCGACTTTCCGCACCTGCACGCTCGCCATCGCGCCGCCGGGGAGTCTGACCCTCTCGATGGTCCAGCCCGCGCGAGCCTGCACCTCGCCCCACGCCCAGCTTTGCAACAGCGGCGCAGGCAGGACCCGGCCCTCGAGCTCGTCGTCCCAAGTTCTTGCTTCGCTCATCCGGCCCCCGGTTCGGTGACGAGCGCCGCATCGAGATGACTCGTGTCGTTGACGCCTCCGATGATCAAGCCGCCGCCGCGCTTTTCGATCACTGTGATCGAGGCGTTCTGGATTTTGAAGGGAAACAGCCCGCGACTCGCGCGGCCGACGATTCGATTCAGCGTCATCTGGATCACTCCACCGTGGGTGACGACCAGCACGTCGCCGTGTGAGTGGCGCTGCAGGATGGCGTCCACGGCAGCGGCGACGCGCTTTCCGAACAGGTCGGCGCCTTCCCCGCCGGGCACGATGTCCCAGTCCCCGTCTTCGGCGCGCCACTTCGCCCATGCGTCCGGGTAGCGTTGCGCCACGTCGTCTGTGTGCAGACCTTCCCACTCACCGAGGTAGATCTCGCGGAGGCCAGGTGTGGGCTCGGCCTGCATCCCGGTAGCCACCCCGATCGCCTGCGCGGTCTCGAACGCGCGCTTCAGGTCGCTCGAATAGAACCCCGCCAGGCGCCGCCCGGCCAGCCGCCGGCCGACGCGCTCGGCCTGCCTGCGCCCCTCCTCAGAAAGTGGGGGGTCGAGCTGGCCCTGGATGCGGTGCTCGCTGTTCCAGGTCGACTGGCCGTGCCGAACGAGCAGCAACCGCGCAGGCGACGTATCTATCGCGAGCGGTGACTCCGGGGGCTCCGGGCGCGCGGATCTGATCTCGATATCTATACTAATTTCTCTCTTATTCCCCCGATCGGGCTGGGCCGATCTCAGGAGATGGCTCTTGCAGTCACACGGCTCATTGGCCGAAGTTCCCCTTCGATCGCTTCTGGAGTCTGCTCAGGGTGAGCGCTCCACAGGTACCCTTACCGTCCGCAATGGGAACGGTCAGTCTGCTTCTCTGTACTTTTTGTTCGGTCATCTTTTCCACGCCCAGAGCGATGGCAAGGCCGGCGATGATGCCGTCCTCAACGCGCTTCACTGGACGAAAGGCGACTTCGAGTTTGACGCCAAAGCCAAGCTCCCTGCCGACGAGTCGGTCAAGGCCGGGATCTCGGAGCTTGTGCAAACCGCCGAATCAGCGCCCCAGACGCAGGACGCTGTCGAGCCCATGCCCGCGCCCGCGCAGGACACTACGGCAGAGCGGCCTGAACCACGCGTCGAGCGCACCGTTCATATTGAACCGGAGAGAAAGGTGGAAGCACCCCAGCCAAGACGAGGCGTGAAGCACCGACCGTCGCCGAAGCACGGCCGTGAGCCCATTCCTGTGCCCGCGGGTCAGATCATCTACGACTCGCTCAAAACGTCGTTCGTCGATTTTCCGCGCCTCATCACGACCCTCGAGAAGGAGGGCTACACCGGCTACGTGCGTTTGCTGACCGATGACGCGTCGGGACTGATCCTGTTCCGCGAGGGCTTGGCGCTCGAGTGCATGTACGACGGCGCCGCAGACGCGGGCAGCCTCGTCCTCGGCAAGCAGGCCCTCCAGCAGTTCAACGACGACGTTACGAGCGGCCACGGTGTGCTCGACGTGGTCGGGCTGTCGCCGGAGCTCATCGATGGGCTCTACGAGCTGACCGTTTCGCGGCCGATGTACACCGAGCTGTACGCGGCGTGGGTCGACATGAAGGCGCTGCTCAAGTTCCTCAGCGACCGCAAGCTGAGCGGCAGCGTCATGATCCGAGCGACGGCCGGGACCGGCGTGATCATCCTCTCCGAGGGTGAGCTGGCCGGCGCGTACACCAGCGAGTCGAGAGACATCTCCGACAAGCCGGACCGCGCGCTGGCTCTTTGCGACGACCCTGCCGCGATGATCGAGGTCAAGTCAGCGGACGGGACCAAGCACCCGCCGCTTGACGTCGACGAGATCGTCAGCGGGCAGCGAGGGCCTCGCGGACCGATGCCGGCGCCCGTGATAGTGGCGCCTGAGCCGGAAAGGACAACCCAGACTCTCCCTGTGATGGCCGCGGAGCCGCCGACCACTCAGATTCCGACCGGCTCGTACTCGACCTACCAGCCGACCTCCACGCCGCCAACCGTGCAGGTGGCGCCGACCACACCACCCCGCTCGAGTGGTGGCGGCGGCGGACCGCAACTCGATTGGGCGTCCATCGTGGCCGAGCTGCAGGCGATGGCGGAGGACGCTCTCGGCAACCGAGCCCGCAAGGTCAAGGACATACTCGGCGCATCCGACCCTTCGCTTCCCGGGATCGAAGGCGCGATCGATCAGATCCCGAGCATCTCGCTTCTCTTCGTCGATTCCTCGCGGCTCGAGCAGCTCGCGCAGGAGATGAGGGCCCGGCTGAAGTCTCACCTCTAAAGATTCACCTCCCCACCCTGTGGGGAGGTCGCCGGCGAAGCCGGCGGGAGGGGGTCGTGGCGTTGGCCACAGTGCCAAAAGCAGCCGCCGCGTGGTTAGCTCTGTTGCTGCTCCCGCTCACGGCCTGTGGCGGCACTCCCCCGCAGATCATCGACTACGAGCCTCAACGGGGGGCGCTGGCCGTCTCGACGGCGGCCGCGATCAGGATCACGTTCGATCACCCCGTCGACCAGGGCTCCGTCGAGAGCCGGTTCCACCTTCTGCCCGAGATCGCTGGAGCCGTGCGCTGGACCAGCCCTCGGCATCTCGTCTTCGAGCATTCGACGCTCAAGGCGAGCACGACGTACGAAGTGATCCTGGAGCCGGGTTACCGAGACCTCTCCGGCAACACCTACACGCTGAGGCACCACTGGGCGTTCGTGACGGAACGGCCCCCGAGCCTGACCGGCTCGACTCCCGCGGACAACGACACCGGCGTCGATCCCGCGGCCTATCTCAGCCTCGACTTCACTCGGGCGATGAATCCCGCCAGCCTGAAGTCAGCGCTCGCGTTCAGCCCCCGCGTCGCCTTCAACGTCCGGTCGGATCAGACGGACGGCCGCCGGGCGATCGTCGCGCCCGCTCAACTGCTGCAGCCCAACACCGCGTACCAGATCACTGTCAACACCAGCGCCCTCGACATCAATGGCAGCCAGCTGAGCCGCGAAAGGGTGATCCGTTTCACCACCGGTCCCCAACGCCCGTTGAGGCATTGGCTCACGTTCGCGACTGACAGCGTGGGCGGCGCTCCAGGTGGATTGTGGATCGTCAATGAGACCGGCTTCCCGCGTGAGCTCTTTCACGACAACGCCGTCCATGCCTTCAGCTGGTCGCCGGAAGGCGACAGGCTTCTGATCCAGGGCGATGGCGAAACGTGGTCGGAGTTCACCCCCGGCGGCAGCACGGTGCAGCTCGGCTTCACAGGGAAATGGGCCGCTGCCCTCGGTTCAGGCCTGGGTTACGTTTACCTCGACGATGCAGGCACGCTGCATCGATGGTCGGGCGCCGACGAAGTGATCACCACTGACGTGGCGCAGGCAACCGTGGCACCGAACGGCTTGAGGGTCGCGTTTGTGCACGGTGCTGTCGCGACGAATGAAGTGTGGGCGTACGACGTCGGGCTCCGGGCGCGCTATCAGCTGGCGACCGACAGCGGTCCGGTCAGCTCCGTCAGCTGGTCGCCGTCGGGCAACCGGGTCGCGTATCTGCGGAACGATTCTGCGCTGAGCAGCCTTCGTGTCAGAAATCTCACAGGGGCGGCCGCCACCACCACCGTCGCCACGGGAGACCTCGGCGTGCCCTCGTGGCTGCCCGATTCGACGCACATCGTTTTCGCCGCTGGTATCCCGGGCGCCGGGGCACTCGCGCACAAAGCTTTCGTGGTCAACGTGGTCGCGCCACCGGCCGTGCTGAACCCTGCCTCGGGCCTCCCGTCGGATCCGACCATCGAGGTCGCGTCACCGGTACCGTCGCCGGACGGCCACCAGATTGCGTTCGTCAACATGAACCAGGCTGAGAATCAGGTTTGGCTGATGAATGCCGACGGCACGCGGCCGGCCGCGCTGACGCGATTCGCTTTGGGGTCTTTTCCTTATTCCTGCCGAGCGCCGGCCTGGACCAAAGCCTGATTTTTCTCCACGACTCCGGCGAACAGCTCGTCGAGCCGGTCCGCGGTTCGGGTCCACGAGAAACGCTGAGCCAGCAGGCTTCCGCGCCGGCCCATCTGCTGCGCGATCTCGCGATCCTCGAGAAGGCGTCCGATTCGCTCGGCGTACGCCGCCGGATCGTGCGCGTCAATGAGGTAGCCGCTCACTCCGTCGCGCACGACCGACCGCAGCCCGGAGACGCCTGAGGCGACCACCGGGCACCCGCACGCTTGCGCCTCCAAAGCGACCAGGCCGAACGATTCGCTGTACGACGGCATCACGCACGCGTCAGCGGCCGCATAGAAGAAAGGCAGCTCGTGGTGAGCGACCGACCCGACGAAGTCCACGCGGTCGCGGACGCCGGCTTCGGTGGCGATGGCCTTCAGCCGCTCTTTTTCGCTTTCATCACCCTCGCGGCTGTCCTCGCCAAGGATCAGCAACCGCACGTCGTCGTGCTGCCGGTCGCGCAGCAGCGCGAGGGCGCGGATCGCGATCTCGACTCCCTTGAGCCGCTCCAGGCGCCCGACGAACAGCAGCAGCCGGCCGCTGCCGTAGCCGATCTCGCGGCGCGCGGTCGCCCGATCCATGGGGTGGAACATGGCCAGGTCGACCCCCGGTGGAACGACGTAAACGTGCTCGGGGTCGGCGCCGTAGGCGTCGATGAGCTCGTGGGCCTCGTCCGGAGTCGAGCCGATCAACAGATCCGCCTGCTGCGCCAGCTCGGCCTCGACCTGAATGCGGAGCTGAGGCTCCGGCCGGGCTCCCGCCGCAAGGGTGCGGTTCTTGACCAGCCCCAGCGTGTGCGCGGTGTGCGCCCAACCAGCAGCGAGCTCCGGGCGGAGCAGGCAGGCCACCTCGCCGGAGAGCCAGTAATGCGAGTACAGAAGGTCGTAAGAGATGTTCTCCTCGGCCGCAAAGTCGAGGATGCGGGTGGCAAAAACCGGCACCTCGCCGAAAAGGGAGTACTTGTCCAGTCCGTTGCCGGCGGGGAGGTAGATCACTCGCGAGAGGGGGGCAAGGGTCTCGACGTTGGGGTCGTCGAGGGACTGCTTGCGGGTGAAGATGTCGGTGGCGATTCCGCGCTCGCTGAACGCGTTGCAGACTTCCCGGACGTAGACGTTGAGGCCGCCGTTTGCGTTCTGGCCCAGCGATGCGGTGGGCGATGTGTGCATGGAAATGACCGCGATCCGCCGGTTGGCGGCGCGGTCGGGGATCAGGCGGGTCGCCTCAGCCACGGTAGGCCGATCTCGCGTCAAGCCAACGTCGTGAGACGCAGCAGAAGCTGGAACGAGAGACCGGCGAGCAAGAAGACATAACCCTTAAAACTTACGCGCTCAGCGCGTATTCCCGCCGAGGCCCGAGAATAGGGGCGGTTATGATCTGGCGCGCGATGCGGTTGCCCAAGGGCCTCCAGATGTCCATCCTGATCGCGCTGGCCGTACCGGCGCTGATCGGCCTGACGGCGATCACCACGCTCGCCGACAGCTCCCCGTCACCATCGGGCAGCCCAACTCAGGCTCCGCTCCCCGGCGACCCCACCAGGGGCGCCATCCTCTACGGCCAGAACTGCGCCAGCTGCCACGGGTCCAACCTCGAGGGCAACATCGGCCCCGCGCTCAACCCGATCTACCATCTGCCCGGCGTGGCCGATCCGCTCGATGCCACCTGGCTCATCGACATCATCACCACCGGCCGCATCCACCAGACCGGTGACCCGGGGTCGAAGGACATGCCTGCCAAAGGCGGCAACAACAAGCTGACCGACCAGGACGTAAAAGACCTGGCCGCTTACATCATCCAGGAGAACCGCAACCCAGGCGGACCGCCGCTCTCTCCCGGCGAGCTCGCCAAGCGCACGATCCTGTGGGTGAGCATCTCGCTCCTCGCCATGATCTTCATCACCTTCCTGCTGTCCCAGTACAACATGCGGTGGATCGCGCGGCGGGCCGCGGCGCGACGGAAGTAACCACACAGCCGGCGGACGCCGAACGTGGCACGGCCCCGCCAACGCTGCTGCCGATCCCAACCGGCGGATCGCCAAGAGTTCTGATTCTGTTCAGCGACACGGGAGGAGGCCACCGAGCCGCGGCACGCGCCCTCACCGACGCGCTCAAGCTCCTCGACCCGACCTGCGTCGTCACGGTCGCCGACCCGCTGATCGGCCAGGGCCCCACAGTCGTCCGGCGGCTCGCTTCTCTCTATTCGCCGATGATCCGCAGCTCACGGGCAGCCTGGGGGGCCGTGTACCACACGAGCAACACGAGACCGGCCTTCGCGGCGATCCGCGCCGTCTTCGGCCATGGTGTGCGCAAGTCGGTCATCGATCTCTTGCAGAAGCACGACCCCGACGTCGTCCTTTCGGTGCATCCGCTGCTCAACCACATCAGTCATCAGGCGATCCGGAAAAGCGGGCGGCCGCGCGCGCTGATGACGGTGATCACCGACCTAGTCGACTTTCACCGCGGCTGGACTTTCAGCCAGGCCGACCTCGTGATCGCCCCCACCGAGCTGGCGCGCAAGGTCGCTCAGCGGCGCCGCGTCCCCGCCGACCGGATCAAGCTGCTCGGCCTTCCAGTCGACCTGCGATTCCGCCCGCCCGCTCCCGGTGAGAAGCAAGCGCTGCGGCGGCGCTTCGGACTGGACGAAGGCCGGTTCACCGTCCTGGTCATGGGCGGAGCCGCCGGCGTAGGACATCTCACGCAGCAGGTGCGCGCCCTCGCCTGGGAGCCGTACCAGTGGCAGCTGGTCGTCGTGTGCGGGCGCAACGAGAAGTTGAAGCGCAGGATCGCGGAGCTTCGATTCGCCACCCCGACCCTCGTCCTGGGATTTGTCGACTACATGCCCGAGCTAATGCGCGCGTGCGACATGGTGGTGACCAAAGCAGGTCCCGGGGCCATCGCCGAGGCGCTCGCCACCGGGCTGCCGGTGATCATCACGGGATTTCTGCCCGGACAGGAGACGCCGAACGTCGACTTCGTCGTCGACTCGGGCTTCGGTGCTTTCGCTCCGAAGGACTCGGACCTACTGGACGAGGTCAGAGTGCTGGCGGAAGGCGGACCGACCTGGCGTGAGATGTCGCGCAAGGCGCAGGAGCTCTCGCATCCCTATGCCTCGTCCGACATTGCGCGTGAGTGCCTGCTCCTGGCGGCCCGCTACAAGGCCTCGGCGCAAGCGAGCCGGTAGGGGCACAGGCGGCAGCGCCGCCGCTCGGGCCGCGCCTCGTATCTCCCGGCCCTCACTCCTTCCGCCACCTCCGCCGCCTGGGTCGTTGCCTCCCTGACCAAGGAGCTGACCTTGTCGACCTTGATGCTTTCGCCGCTCGCCAGGTAGACGACCTCCAGCTCGATTGGGTCAAGGCTCAGCGCGGTGGTGGCGCCAAATGCGTAGAGGGCGACCTGCATGTCGCGGCGCCGCCGGGTCAGGGGACGGCCGCTCTTGTAGTCGACGATCCGCCACCCTGTGTCGGTGCGGTCGATCCGATCGATGATCCCGCGCAGCGTCCAGCCGTCAACAGCCGCGCTGAATTGATGCTCGAGGAATTCGGGAGGTGCATCAAAGCCTCCCTTTTTACGGTAGGCCTCCAGCTGCGCCGCGCCCAGACGCCGGAACGTCGCCGCGCGGCGGGGGTCTGGAAAGTCCTGCGCTTTCCAGGCCTCTTCGTGAAACGACTCGAGCATTTGCGCGGTCACCTGCGCGCCGCTCTTGCGCGCCTCGCCGGCCTGGCGGAGGACCTCGTGCAGGATCACGCCGTGCACCGCTTCGGCGCTCTGCACCACCGGCAAGCGCTGCTCCTGCCGGTACCAGTACTGGCGCGGGCAATCCCGATAAGCCTGAATCGCAGAGTAGGAGAGGACGAGGGCTGAGTCACCTCCCCACTTGTGGGGAGGTCGGACGCGCCTCCCCGCTTGCGGGGAGGTGGCGCGAAGCGCCGGAGGGGATGCGGCGTCCGGGTGGGGAGGTGGAGTTGGCTCAAAAGTGCGGTCAACAACCGTCCTCTTGCCCGCCGCCCGCACCTCTTCGAGAAACCGGGAATCCCTCCACCTCCGCCCGCCCTCGTAGTGCGAAGCGCGAGTGAGGTAGAGGTGCCGCTTCGCTCGCGTCATCGCCACATACAGAAGCCGCCGCTCTTCGCCCACCACGTCCTCGCGGCCTCGGACCAGGGGCTCGAGCACCGCCGGCGGCAGCTCGAAACGAGGCGACCGGCCCGACTGAGGCAGGCGGCCCTCGACGAGCCCAGGCACGAACACTGCTTCGAACTCGAGGCCCTTGGCCTGGTGGATGGTCATCACGTAGATCGCGTCATCGGCCGTCTCGACGGGCGCCTGCTCCTCGTCTTCTCCCGACAGCAGCACGAGGTCCAGGTGCCTCATGTAGGCAGCGATGGACCGATCGTCTGACGTTTCACAGAATTCGGCGATCATCTCGGCAAATCTGCTCACGTTCGCGGTGACGCGAGCTGCTTCGCTTGCTTCCAGCGTCGCGCTTATCACCTCTAGGTAGCGCGTCCGGTTCATCAGCTCGAAGAAGAGATCGCGCACGTCGAGGCGGCTCGCGTCCGCCGCGAGCGATTCGAGCAAGCTCGCAAATGACCGCGCGGGAACGAAGGACCTCATAGCGTCCAAGGGAGCCTTTTCCCCGCGAGAGCGCAGAGCGCCAAGAGCACGTGCGGGATCGAGGTTGGCGGGGGGACGGGTCATCGCGCGGGCGATGGCGACGACGTCGCCAGGGTCACGCAACACCCTCATCAGCGCGATGACGTCTCGGATCTCGGGACGATCGTGAAAGCCGTGGCCGCCGATCACCACATGGGGCAATCGCTTGGCCGCGAGAGCGGCAGCGATCGGCCTGGCGATCGCATTCGTCCGGCACAGGACGGCTATCTCGCGGAGCGATGTTCCACGTTCGACAAGCGCTGCGGCTTGCGTCGCGATGGCGGCAGCCTCGGTCTCGCCATCAGGGGAGAGCCACAGCTCGACCAGAGGTCCTGGCTCGGTGGAGATAAGCTGCTTGGCCAGCCGGTCTTTGTTGTTCGCGATCAAAATGGATGAGGCGGACACGATGCGCCGCGAGCTTCGATGGTTGCGCCCGATGGTGATCGTCTTCGCGGCTGGAAACAGAGCATTGAATCTTTCGAGGCTCGCACGCGACGCACCGCGAAATCGATAGATGGACTGGTCGTCGTCCCCGACCACAAAGGGCTGGCTCCTGGAGGCGACGAGCTCGACCAGCCGTTCCTGCGCCAGGTTGAGGTCCTGGTACTCGTCGACCAGGACATGCGGAAAGCGAGCGGTGTACTTACCGAGCAGCGAAGCGTGCTCGTCCAGCATGCGCACGGCCATGACCAGCAGGTCCTCAAAGTCGAGGAGCCGTCGCTTCCTGGTTTCCTTTTCGTAGGCACGGAAGAGACGGACGCACGCGCGCATGAGCTCCCCCTTCTCTTTATCGACTATTGCGCCCTGCGCGCGCCCGGCGTCGTCTGATGACGCTGCCCAGGCCGCGAGCCGTCCCACGGGTACGAGCTCCTGCTTCATCCGCTCGAGCATCTGCAGCGCTGGCGCGACCAGGTCGTCCGGTCGTTCGTCACCGGTGAACGCGCTGTCTCCGATCTTCCACATCAGCTCGCGCGCGAAGATCCAGCGGTCGGCGCCGGTCAGGATCTGGAAGCTGGGTGGCACGCCCACCGCCCGGCCGTCCGCGCGGAGCCACCCGAGGGCGACGGAGTGAAATGTCCCCACCGCCGGCGCGACGTCGTCGATCAGGCTTTCGATCCGCTGGCGCATCTCGGCTGCGGCGCGCTCCGTGAAGGTCATGACCAGGATCGACGAAGGAGACACGCCTGAGGCGACCAGGCGGCGAAAGCGCTCCGCGATCACGGCCGTCTTGCCTGTGCCGGCGCCCGCGACGACGCGGATCGGGCCGCCCCCGATCACAGCCGCGGCCCGCTGGTCGACCCCCAGGCGCATGGTCATTCGGTGTGCGTCGAGCGGCCTATGCGGACGCGGATCGTGCGCACCTTGCGGCCGAGGTTGAGGTCTTTCAACCGGCGGAGGATGTGCTCCGAATCCAGCCTCAGCTGGTGGGCGAGGGCGGGGCTGGAGGTGGTGACCACCAGGGTGCCGGAGTGGAGCTCGATTTCGTCGCAAAGCGCCGCCGGCTCCTCGCCGATCACGGTCCTGAAAGCGGAGGCGACAGTGGTGCCGATCAGCTCCGCCCCTCGGGGCTGGCGCCGGAGCACCCTCGGCAGGATATTGCCCAATTTATCCACAGGGCTGGATCGTGCCCTCGTTAACCATCCAGACCATGGCGCTAGCCATTAGATCAGGCGGAAATGGACCGGCCTCGGCCGAGGTGATGATGACCTGGCCCTCGCCGGCTACCTGGCGGAGGAGCGAAGCCCTGCGTTCGGCGTCCAATTCGGAGAGAACATCGTCCAGGAGAAGTACGGGGCGCTCCCCTGTGCGCCTGGTGACCAGGGCAGCCTCGGCCAGCTTCAGGCTCACCACCGCGGTCCTCTGCTGGCCCTGGGACGCATAGGCCCGGGCCTCCTTTCCTCCCAGCAGCACTCGAATGTCGTCACGATGCGGGCCGACCGTGGTTGCCCCCCGCCTGAGGTCCTCCGCCAGGGAGTTATGCACAGCTTCCGCCAGGTTCTCCGGAGGCCCTTCATAGCGGATCTCCAGGCTCTCCCCAGCCGCGATTTCGGCGTGGCTGCGAGCAGCTTCCGGCTCGAGCTCCAGCACCGCCGCCGCCCGGGCGGAGGAAACCTCTCCGCCGAGCTGAACCAGCTCCTGGTCCCACACCTCCAGGACGTCCCCGCTCTCCTCGCCGCCGGCGATCCGTTTCAGGAGGCTGTTCCGCTGTTCGAGCACCCGTTTCAGCCCGGCCAGAGCGCGGCCGTAACCCGGCTCGATCTGCACCAGCATCTGGTTCAGAAAGCGGCGGCGCAGCTCCGGCCCTGCTTTCACGAGGCCCAGGTCGTCAGGCCAGAAGAGCGTGACGCGGAAGTGGCCCGGCAGGTCGAATGCCCGGCGCCGGATGCCGTCGACCTCGATCACCCGGCGTGCCCGCTCGCCCTCGACGGTCAAGGTGATGGCTAGCTCGGCGGTGATGCCTCGGCTTTCCACCTGAGCCTCGATTCGCGACATCGGAGCCACTGGGCCGACTAGCTCGATCTCACGCCGGGAGCGAGGCGACGCCGACAAAGCGAGCATCGCAACCGACTCGAGCAGGTTGGTCTTGCCCTGGCCGTTAGCGCCCATGAACACGTTGACGCCAGGCCCGGGGGTGAGGTCTAGTTGGGCGTAGTTGCGGTGATTTCTAAGTCGTAGGCTGCGG
>DASRWV010000138.1:0-17953 GCA_035687505.1 Nitrosotalea sp. | reverse complement strand
GGGGTCATTCGGTGCGGCCCCTGAAGGCAACCCGTCGTACCTCGACACCGGCTCGTTGTCGCTCGGAGCGCGGCGCCTGGCCGTCCAGATCATCCAGGATGCGGACCCGGTTCAAACCAACACGCAGTACGACTTCGTGATGGCGGTGACGACGTACCTCCAGAAGCACTATCGCTACTCGCTCGAGCTCGGCCATGTGCCGGCAGGCCGCGACCCGGTGGACTGGTTTCTGTTCGACACCAAGGTCGGCTACTGCGAGCAGTTCGCGACGGCCGAGGTCCTGCTGCTGCGCAGCCTTGGCATCCCGGCACGCCTGGCGACCGGGTACGGGACCGGCTCTTACGACCCGATCCTCAACCAGGCGATAGTGCGCGAGCGCGACGCGCATGCGTGGGTGGAGGTGTGGTTCGCGGACCACGGCTGGGTGCCGTTCGACCCCACCCCCGGTGTGTCTGGTCTGGCCGCGACCAGGTTCCCGAACCACTGGGCCGGCGGCGGGCTGGCGCGCCTGATCCCGCACCTGAGCGTGGGGGCGCCGGCCGCCGCGCTGGGTTCCCTCGGCCTTCTTGGGTTCATCGGTCCCGCGATCGCCATCGTCCTGGTCGCGGTGGTGCTCTGGATCTGGATTCGCGGCCGCCGCCGCCGGCAGGCCGTCGCCACCGGGCCGCCTCCTCTTCCGGGGGAATCGGAGCTGCTCCGGCTGTATGAACGCCTGCAATCCCGCTTGGGCCGGCGGCGCGCCCCGCCCGAGACGCCGCTCGAATACTGGCGGGACGTCGGGGCTCCGGAACCTGTCCTCGAAGAAGTGACGCAAGCCGTCAACGAAGGCGCGTACGCCGGCCGCTGGCCTGCCCCCAACGCTGTGCAGGAGCTCGCGAAGCGGTTGTGAGCCCGACCTTTGCCTAGGTGAGACCCCTCAGCGAATCGAGCACCAATAGGCCGCCGCCCAACAGCAGAACCAGAACGACGATGCCGACCATGATCAGCGGCAACCGGTCCCTTCGTGATGACTGATCGGGGTGGTCTGCAGGTTTCCTATGAAAGACCACCAATCCAAAGATCGCGAGAAGCGTCCCGAACGCAAAACCTGACGCCCTGAGGATCTCCCGGACGTACCAGGTCTCCGGCGAGAAGAAACGAACCGAGGTGTCCCAGTAGGCGCTGACCCAGTTTTCTCGCTGGGATCGAAGAGCAAGTCCCCACAGCTCAGTCTGGTCCGTGCCCTCCACCCAGATTTCAACGTTGTCCCCCACACGTATGTCGGGCATTGGCTGCTGGCCGCCTACATAGAACAAAACTCGTCGTGAGGGCTGGAGAATCACGGCGATTTCCGGTTGTGAAAACGGCCCCAGGACTGGCTCGACAGAAAGAACATTTCCAGAGACCGAGGAGACGTTGCCTTGGCTTAAGTAGATTGCAATGGCGAAGGCAATCACCCCCAGGCCGAACCAGACGGGGACCAGTCGCCTCGCTGCGATACCAGATCTTGCGCGAGCAAACACCCCGCTCATCGGCTAATTGAACGTTATGCATCTCGCTCTGTTACGGCGGCCGCTATTCTGTCCGCCCATGTCCCAGGCCACCAAGACCACTGGCGCCGAGACGGTTCGCTGGGACCTCAGCGACCTGTTTGCCTCGCCGACCGACCCAGCGCTCGAGGCCGCGCTAGCCCGGACGCTGGACCGCGCCAAGACGTTCGAGGTCACCTACAAAGGCAAGGTGGCGACGCTCGAGCCGCCGGAGTTTGCGGCCATGATGCGCGTGCTCGAGCAGAACGAGGAGGAGGCCGCCAAGCCCGAGGTGTATGCGTACCTCCTGCACAGCCAGAACACTCAAGACCCGGCAGCGGGGCGCGTGCTGGCGCGCGTGCGCGAGGCTGCCGCCGAACGGGGCAGCCATGGCGTGTTCTTCACCCTCGAGCTGGCCCAGGTCAGCGACGAGCAGGCGGCCAGGCTGTACGCGCACCCCGAATCGGCGCGCTACCGGCACACAGTCGAGGAGGCGCGAAAGTTCCGCCCGCACCAGCTGTCGGAGCCGGAGGAGCGCGTGCTGACCGAGTTCAGCCCGGTCGGGGACAGCGCCTGGAACCGGCTGTTCGAAGAGCTGTGCGCCGGCATCCGCGTCGAGCTGGACGGCCGCGACCTCGCGCTGGAAGAGGCGCTGACGATGCTCCGCGAGCCGGACCGCGACCTGCGTCGCAACGCGAGCCACGCCATCACCGGAGCCCTGGGCCGCGACATCCGCACGCGCGGCTACATCTTCAACGTGATCCTGCAGGAAAAGGCGATCGACGACCGGCTGCGTCATTTCCCAACCTGGATCTCGTCGCGGAATCTGGCCAATGAGACCTCGGACGAGGCGGTCCAGGCGCTGGTCGAAGCAGTCACGAGTCGCTACGACGTCTGCGTCAGGTACTACCGCGTCAAGAGGAGGCTGCTTGGCGGCGGCGACCTGCACGAGTGGGACCGCTACGCGCCGATCGGGCAGGTGACGCGCGACCTGTCGTGGGAGGACGCCAAAGAGCTGGTGCTCGGCTCGTTCAACCGGTTCTCGCCGCGTGCGGGTGCCCTCGTGGAGGACTTTTTCAAGCACGGCTGGATCGACGCGCCGGTGGTGCCGGGCAAGGCGGGCGGGGCGTACTGCATGCCCGTGACTCCTCGCCACCATCCGTACGTGATGCTCAACTTCACCGGCAAGCTGCGCGACGCGCTCACGCTCGCGCACGAGCTGGGCCACGGCCTGCACGACCGGCTCGCCTCGAAGCAGCACATCTTCGACTTCCACCCGCCGTTGACGCTGGCCGAGACCGCCTCGGTGTTCGCCGAGGCGCTCACCTTCGACCGCATCATGGCCGAGGAGAAAGACCCCAAGGTCAGGCTGGCGATGCTGTGCAGCCAGTGCGAGGACGCGTTCTCGACGGTCTTCCGGCAGGTGGCCTTCAACCGCTACGAGGACGCGTGTCACACCGCCCGCCGGACCGAGGGCGAGCTCTCCGTCGAGCAGCTGGGCGAGCTCTTCAACGCGAAGCTGCAGCCGATGTTCGGCGACGCGCTCACGCTCACCGACGAGTACCGCGGGTGGTGGAGCTACATCGAGCACTTCCTGCACACGCCCGGGTATGTGTACGCGTACGCGTTCGGGAACCTGCTCGCGATGTCGGTCTACCACCGGTACCTGGAGCAGGGCCCGGCGTTCGTCGAGGACTACCTGGAGTTCCTGGCCGCGGGCGGGTCGACGCGGCCGGACGAGCTGGTGCGGCGCCTCGGGATGGACATCACCGACCCGGGCTTCTGGGACGCGGGTTTGAAGATCCTGGACGGCATGGTGACCGAAGTGGAGCGCCTGGCCGCCGACGCCTGATTCTCTAAACGACCACCACTCGACATCGGATGCCGGGCGCGCCTCCAATTCCGCGATCGATCGTGAGGAGGTCCGCTCCTAGCGCTTCAGCCAGCGCCACATAGGCTGCGTCATACGCCGTCAGGTTCTCGCGGAGCTGCCAGACGCGGGGCACGAGCGCCTCGTGCCGGTAGCGCTGGATCGGCGCTTGAAGGAACTCAGCAATGGCCAGTTCAGCGTCGTGCAGCGCAATCGATCCTTTCGTCAACAAGCCACGAAGAACGTTGGTGAACTCGAGGTCGATGAGCGCCGGAGCCGCGACTGCGACTTCGGCAAGGAGGCGAGTGCGGATTGGATCGCCGGGGCCTTCGTCGACAAGGGCCCGCACCCAGACGCCGGCATCGGTGACAAGCACTTACGGCCGCCCCGAAGCCAGCAGCTCCAGGATGTCTTCGTCTTTCAGGCTGCGACCCTTGCGCAGTCTCGGGCCGGCCAAAACCTCGCTCATTGTCTTGCTCTGGGCATGTCGAGTCAGCACTTCGAGCGCGTAGGAAGCCAACGACATGTTGCGTTCTTCGGCTCTCTCACGCAGTGTCTCGAGGACAGGTTCGGGAACGTCGCGAATCTGCAGCGGCTTACCCATCCCTAACAGATTAGCATGCATAGTGCATGCGCACACCTCACGCCCTCAGGGCGCTTCGCACCAGCGCCGCCACGACATCAGGCTCGTTGTAGATGTCACCGGCCGTGAAGCGCAGGAGCTGGAAGCCGGCACTGAGCAGCCGATTCTGGCGGCGATTGTCTTCGACCAGGCGATCCCGGTGGTTCGCACCGTCGTACTCGAGGATGAGCCGCGCCGAGGGGTAGTAAAGGTCCGCTCGTCCGTACCGATTTTTGTCATCTCCCAGATTCACTTGTACTTCGGGCCGTGGCAGGCCGCGTTGGATCAGAAGCCATCGAAGCCGTGTCTCCATCGGCGATTCGGCCGGCGCCGCCATCGCAGCGATGCGTTGCAGCTTTCGGCCCCCGAACGCTTTCGCGGGCGCCAGCTTCTTACGCAGCGCCGCGTCCATAGCGACGAGAATTTCCACCGCCGATAAGCGCAGGGAAAGATGGCGGAACGTGCGAGGCAGAGAGGTAGCCCGCAGTCTTTGGATGGTGACCACCTCGCCCGGCAGGATCCTGCAGCGTCGCACGCTCAGTCCCGGCCGTGATCGCATTCCTGAGTTAGGGGGTACGACTATCTCAACGGGTTTGGTGGGGTTGAATTCGAGTCCCGCGATCCAGGCGGCGGTAGCCCCGGCGAAAACGGCTTCCGGCGGCAAGACGTCCTGCCAAGCCGTCAGCACTTGCCAAGGGTCGGCATCCAGGCCGTTCCACACGTAAAGTCCAGTCGCCAGACGCCGCCACGCCTTGCCCTGTAGCGAACGCCAGCTGAGGCCGGCCGCACGAGCGTCTGCCAGCGAGAAGGGTCTTTGCGTCAGTTCCAGAGGGACTCGGGGTGCTCGTCCCATTTCCAGGAGCCTGCTCCAAGGCGCCCGTTTCGCCAACCCATCCCGTTAACGCCGCCCATTCCGTCGATTCGGCGGCGAATAGCCCATTGCTGTCGGCGATTCGGTCTATTCGGCGCCAAATCGACCTGGGCTCGGCGGTCAGTAGACTTAACGGCACACACGCTGGTCTGTGATCTTCGGATCACGAGGGAGTGATATGACCGTCACCACCGAGGCGCTGGCCACAACCGATCTCGAATTTGCCCGCCAGCTAGGGCAACAGCTGCGCGTCGACTCGATACGCTGCAGCACTGCCGCGGGATCGGGCCACCCGACCTCCTCGATGTCCGCCGCCGACCTGATCGCGGTCCTCATCACCCGCTATCTCCAGTACGACTGGGCCAAGCCGAAGGACCCCAACAACGACCACCTCATCTTCTCCAAGGGCCACGCGTCCCCTCTCTACTACGCGATGTTGAAGGCGGTCGGCGCGATCACCGACTCCGAATTGATGACCTTCCGCCAGTTCGGCTCCCGGCTCCAGGGCCACCCGACCCCCCAGCTCCCCTGGGTCGACGTGGCAACGGGAAGCCTCGGCCAGGGCCTCCCGATCGCCGTCGGAGTGGCGCTGGCGGGCGAGAAGCTGGACAAGCTTCCGTACCACGTGTGGGTGCTTTGCGGAGACTCTGAGCTGGCCGAGGGCTCCATGTGGGAGGCGTTCGACAAGGCGGGGCGCTACGGGCTGGCCAACCTCACCGCGATCCTCGACATCAACCGCCTCGGGCAGCGCGGCGAGACCGAGTACGGCTGGACCCTCGACGTCTACAGGCGGCGCGTGGAGTCGTTCGGCTGCTTCCCGATCGTGATCGACGGGCACGACCAGACAGCGATCGACCGGGCCTACGGCCAGGCGCTGTCCGCGACCGGAAAGCCGACCGTGATCATCGCCAAGACGATCAAGGGCAAGGGCTTCAGCGAGATCGAGAACAAGGAAGGCTGGCACGGCAAGACGCTCCCCCCGGACATGGCCGAGCGGGCGATCAAGGAGCTCGGTGGCATCCGCCACCTCAAGGTCAAGACCGCCAAGCCCGAGCGCACGCCGAGCACGCCCAAGAAGTTCGTCGCGGAGCCCGTAGTAACGCTGCCCGTCTACACGAAAGAGGACAAGGTCGCCACACGCAAGGCCTACGGCGACGCGCTGCTTGCGCTGGGTGTGCTACCTGAGGTGGTCGCCACTGACGGCGAGGTGTCCAACTCGACGCACGCTGATGAGTTCGCCAAGGCATACCCCGAGCGCTTCTTCGAGATGTGGATCGCCGAGCAGCAGATGGTCGCGACCGCGGTCGGCTTGAGCGTGCGTGGTTACAAGCCCTTCGCCTCGACCTTCGCCGCCTTCTTCAGCCGCGCCTACGACTTCGTCCGCATGGCCGGCATCTCGCAGGCCAACATCCGCCTCGTCGGCTCGCACGCCGGGGTCGAGATCGGCCAGGACGGTCCGTCGCAGATGGCGCTCGAAGACCTCGCCTCGATGCGCGCGATCCACAGCTCGACGGTGCTCTACCCGTGCGATCCGAATCAGACCGCCAAGCTCACGCGCGTGATGGCCGACACCCTGGGCATCGTCTACATGCGCACGACGCGCGGCGCATACCCGACGATCTACGGACCCAACGAGGTCTTCAAGGTCGGAGGCTCCAAGGTCGTGCGGTCGAGCCCCAAGGACAAGGTCACGCTCATCGGCGCCGGTGTGACGCTGCACAACTGCCTGGCGGCGGCCGACGCGCTCGCGGCAAAGAAGATCTCCGCCCGCGTGATCGACCTCTACTCGGTGAAGCCTGTCGACGTGAAGACGCTGCGCGAGGCCGCGCGCGTCACCAAGAAGTTCGTCATCGTCGAGGACCACTACCCCGAGGGCGGCATTGGCGCGGCGGTGATGGAAGCCCTCGCCGCGGATGGCCTTCCAAAGGTCGCGCATCTCGGCGTGAAGGGCTTGCCCGCATCAGGCAAGCCCGACGAGTTGATGAACGCCGCCGGCATCTCCGCCAAACACATAGTCGCCGCGGCGATGAAGCTGGTCCAGACGAAGTAATGGCAAAACCTGCCGCGTTCGTAGAGCTCGCGAAGATCGGCCAGTCGCTTTGGCTCGACAACATCCGCCGGCAGCTGATCACCTCAGGTGAGCTAGCCGCCCTACGCGACGAGGGCGTCACGGGTGTGACCTCTAACCCGACGATCTTCGAAAAGGCCGTGAGCGGATCGACGGACTACGACGAGGCGATGGTCCGCCTGGTCAAGGAAAAGGCCAAGCCGTCGGACATGCTCTGGCGCCTCATGGTCGAGGACATCCAGGCCGCGGCCGACGTCTTCCGCCCGGTCTACGACAAGACGAGGGGCAAGGACGGCTACGTCAGCATCGAGGTCGCGCCGACGCTCGCCACCAACACGCGCGGCACCATCGCGATGGCCGAAGATCTCCGCGACCGCACCAACCGGCCCAACGTCATGGTCAAGATCCCGGCGACGAAGGAAGGTTTGCCCGCGATCTTCGACCAGATCTCCAAGGGCCACAACATCAACATCACGCTGATCTTCGCCGTCGATCGCTACGACGAGGTAGTCGACGCGTACATCTCAGGCCTCGAGAAATTGCACAAGAAGGGCGGCGACCTGAGCAAGGTCGGCAGCGTCGCGAGCTTTTTCGTGAGCCGTGTCGACACGAAGATAGACAAGCTGCTCACCGAGAAGATCCAGCAAGCTGCGGATCCTAAAGAGAAGCGTGACCTCGAAGGGTTGTACGGCAAGGCCGCGATTGCCAACTCGAAAGTGGCGTATGAGCACTACAAGCTTCTCTTCAGCGGCCCTCGCTGGGACAAGCTGAGCAAGGCCGGGGCCCGCACGCAGCGCCCTCTGTGGGCCAGCACCTCGACCAAAGACCCGAGATACCCGGACACGTACTACGTCGAGGAGCTCATCGGCCCGGACACTGTCGACACGGTGCCGCCACAAACTCTCATCGCCTTTCGGGAACACGGCGAGGTCCGCCGCAGCCTCGACGAGAACATCGACCTGGCAAGGCGGCAGCTGAAACAGCTCCACGCCGCCGGCATCGACATTCACCAGGTCACCCAGGAGCTCGAGGTCGAGGGCGTGGAGTCGTTCACGAAGTCTTTCGAAAGCCTGCTCGAGGCGTTGACCAAGGCCTCGAAGGACATCAAAGCCGGGAGGGGTCCCCGTCAGTGGCACAGCTTCGGGCCGCTCCAGCCGGCGGTGGACGCGCAGCTGGCGAATTTGACGAAGAACGACGCAGCCCGGCGGCTGTTGGCCAAGGACCCGACGCTGTGGAGCACGGACCCCGCCAAGGCGGCGGAGATCCGCGACCGCCTCGGGTGGCTCGACGTCGCCGGCACGATGCTCGCGCGCATGCCCGAGTTTCGCGAGCTGGCCAAGGCCGGGCGCATGTACTCGGACGTCGTCCTCCTCGGCATGGGCGGATCCAGCCTCGGCCCGGACGTGCTGCGCAACACGTTCGGCGCGGCCAAGGGGCATCCGGCGCTGCACGTGCTCGACACCACTGACCCGGCGACGATCCTTGCGGTCCGCCGGAAGATCAAGCTCGACAAGACGCTCTTCATCGTCGCGTCAAAATCAGGCGAGACGACCGAGACGCTTTCGCACTTCGCCTATTTCTGGGAACTCGTGAAGTCCGGAAAGCAGTTTGCCGCCATCACCGACCCCGGCACCTCGCTAGAAAAGCTCGCGAAGGACCACGGCTTTCGCTGGATCTTCCGAAACCCGCCCGACATCGGCGGCCGCTACTCCGTGCTGAGCTACTTCGGCCTGGTGCCCGCCGCGCTGATCGGCGTCAACGTCGAGCAGATGCTCGGGCGCGCCGTCGACATGGCGAACCCGGGAGTGTGGCTCGGCGCCGCGATGGGGCAGCTCGCGCTGATGGGAAGAAACAAGCTGACACTGATCGCATCGCCGAAGGTGGCGACGTTCGGCTTCTGGGTCGAGCAGCTGCTCGCCGAGAGCACTGGCAAAGAGGGCAAGGGAATCGTCCCCGTCGAAGGTGAGCCGGTCGGCAAGCCGGGCGTCTACGGCAAGGATCGTTTCTTCGTCTACATCCGTATGGACTCGGACGCGCCCAATCGCGCTGTCGACGCGATCGAGAAGGCAGGTCATCCCGTCGTGACCCTGACACTGAGAGACACGCTCGACCTCGGCGGAGAGTTTCTCCGCTGGGAGGTCGCGACCGCGATCGCGGGAGCAGTCCTGGGTATCGACCCGTTCGACCAGCCCAACGTGCAGGAGTCGAAGGACAACACGAAGCGAGTCCTGGCGACGTTCAAGAGCACGGGCAAGCTGCCAACGGCGGAATCCACTCCCGCGACAAGGGCGCGCGCCGGCATCAAGACGCTGCTCGCGCGCGCCAAGCCGGGCGCTTACTTCGCGATCATGGCCTACACCGCGCGCACCTCCGGATCCGAGGCCGCGATCTCGGCCATCCGCGCGGCGGTGCGTGACAGCACCAAGATCGCGACCACCGCAGGGTACGGGCCGCGGTTCCTTCACTCGACAGGCCAGCTCCACAAGGGCGGCCCGAAGACTGGACTTTTCCTTCAGGTCGTCCAGCAGGACGCGAAAGACGTGCCCATACCCGGCCAGCCCTTCACCTTCTCGATCCTCAAGCAGGCGCAATCGCTGGGCGACCTCAAATCTCTCAGCTCGCGCAAGCTGCCCGTGCTGCGCGTGACGCTCGGCCGCGACCCTGCCGCTGGTTGGAAAGCGCTGATCGCCGCGGTCCGCTCAGCGGTGAAGTAGGTGGAAATGGGCATGGTCGGCCTGGGCCGCATGGGCGGCAACATGGTGCTGCGCCTGCTCGGGCGGGGCCACCGCATGGTCGCTTTCGACCTTTCGCCCGACGCGGTCAAAGCCCACGAGGCGAAGGGCGCCGCCGGCGCGAACTCGTTCGAGGAATTCGTCGCGACGTTCCAGACCAAGCCGCGTGTGATGTGGATCATGGTCCCGGCAGGCGACCCCACGACCAAGACCATCGACAAGCTCGTCGAGCTTGGGGAGCCTGGCGACATCATCATCGACGGCGGCAACACGAATTGGAAAATCGCCCTGCAGGATGCGGCGCGCGTCAAAGCGAAGGGAATGCACTACGTGGACGCGGGCACCTCGGGCGGCATCTGGGGCCTCGAGTACGGCTACTGCCTGATGGTCGGCGCTGAGCAGCAGATTTACGACCACATCCTGCCGCTCCTCAAAGATCTCGCGCCCGACGACGGCGGACTCGTGCGGACCGGACCTGAGGGCTCGGGGCATTTCGTGAAGATGGTGCACAACGGCGTGGAGTACGGGCTCATGCAGGCGTACGCCGAGGGCTTCCAGGTCATGAAGCTCTCGAAGTCATTTCCTGACATGAACATGCAGGCGATCGCGGAAGCGTGGCGCACCGGCAGCGTCGTCCGGTCGTGGCTGCTCGACCTGATCGCGCGGGGCCTGTCGCAGGACCCTGAGCTGTCCAGCATCAAGGGTTGGGTCGAGGACACCGGAGAGGGACGCTGGACCGTGGAGGCTGCGATCGAGGAGTCGGTGCCGGTGCCGATCATCGCCGAGTCGCTGTTCGCGCGATTCCGCAGCCGCATGGAGAACACGTTCGGCGACCGCATGCTCGCGATGATGCGCAACCAGTTCGGCGGCCACGCGGTAGTCACCGATGCGAAGGGAGAGGCATCCCACAAGTGAGGGAAGCACTCACCTCCCCGCTGGCCGGGATGGGTCACCTCCCCGCTTGGCGGGGAGGTCGGCACTGCCCAAAGGGCAGTGCCGGGTGGGGGGCTGCCAGTAAGTGACAGTCGTCGCCCCCAATCCCCTCGCTGAGGGGCTGCACGACTACCGAGTCGGTGAGCCGTGCCTGATGGTCATCTTCGGCGCGACCGGCGACCTCAGCGCCCGCAAGCTCCTGCCCGCGCTCTACAACCTCGCCAAGCAGCGCCTGCTGCCGGCGGGATTCGCAGTCGTCGGTGCCGCGATCGACGACCTGACCGACGAATCATTTCGCGCGAGGGCGGCGGAGAAGATCAAGGAGTTCTCGCGCACCCAACCCATCGATCAGCGCGTCCTCGACGCCTTTCTCTCCGAGTGCTTCTACGTCAAGGTCGACTTCGGCAAGCTGGACGATTTCAAGGCGCTGCAGCGCCGCCTGGTCGACCTCGACACGAGCCGGCATGTCACCGGCAACCGCATGTTCTACTGCGCGACACCACCGCCGACCTACGAGACGATCGTCGAACAGCTGAAAGCCGCCGGGATCACGAGCGGCGATGGCTTTCATCGCATCGTGGTCGAGAAACCGTTCGGCTCCGACCTCAAGTCCGCGCGCGAGCTGACGCAAATCCTCCAGCGCGTCTTCCGCGAGGACGAGGTCTACCGGATCGACCACTACTTGGGCAAAGAGACCGTCCAGAACATCCTCGCCTTCCGTTTTGCCAACTCGATCTTCGAACCTGTTTGGAACGCCAACCTCATCGACTCGGTGCAGATCACGGTTGCCGAGGAGATCGGCATCGAGGGGCGTGGCTCGTACTACGAGAGGGCCGGCGCCCTGCGCGACGTGGTGCAGAACCACGTGCTGCAGCTGGTCGCGCTCGTGGCCATGGAACCGCCGCTCGCCTTCGAAGCCAATTCCGTGCGCGACGAGAAGGTCAAGGTCCTGCGCGCGATCAGGCCGATCCTCGACGACGAGGTCGCGCGCAACACGGTGCGCGGGCAGTACACGAAGGGCTGGGTGCTGGGCGAGCACGTGCCGGCTTATCGCGAAGAGAAGAACGTCACCCCGGGATCCCTGACCGAAACGTTCGCAGCGCTGCGGCTTTTCGTGGACAACTGGCGCTGGGCGAACGTGCCCTTCTACATCCGCGCGGGCAAGCGGCTGCCCAAGCGAGTGACCGAGATCCGGATCCAGTTCAAGCGACCGCCGCATATCACCTTCGGCCGCGAGGCCACGCGTGAGCTCGATCCCAACGCGATCACGCTGCGCATCCAGCCGGAGGAAGGGATCTCGCTGCGGTTCGGCGCCAAGGTGCCGAGCGCGGGCTTGCGCATCCGCAGCGTGACGATGGACTTCCAATACCTGACCACCTTCCTGGTCGAGACTCCCGAGGCTTACGAGCGCCTGCTGCTCGACTGCATGATCGGGGACCCGACGCTGTTCACCCGTGCCGACGAGGTGGAGGCGGCCTGGACCCTCATCGACCCGATCGAGGCCGCGTGGCGAGATGGACGGCCGCCGCTCGCGATGTACGCCGCCGGGACGTGGGGGCCCACCGCCGCGGCAAAGCTCCTCGAGCAGGATGGAAGGGAGTGGCACCGGCCGTGACGGCGAAGATCACTCCGGAAGCGGGTGAGGAGTGGAAGGGTGAGGACGTCACCGTGGGCGACGTGCTCAACGCATTGAATGAGATCCGCAGAAAATTCGCGCTGGCGGAGGCGAGCGAGGTCGAGCACCCGCAACCGCGCAACTGCGTCATGACGCTGGTCGCCGTGGGCGACACAGAGGCTGACGAACGGAGAGCGCAGCGGGCGACGCGGAAGATCGGGGCGACGCACCCGGCACAGATCGTCGTGATCACCGACCAGCCCGACCTGCGGCCCGACCGAATCGATGCGGCGATCACGACGGACATCCTTCGGCCGGAATCAGCCTGTGCCCTGCAGTGCGAGGTGGTCACCCTCCGGGTGCAGGGACCGGCGGGAACGCACCTGGCCGCGCTGGTCGACCCGCTGCTGCCCAGCGGAGTGCCGACGTATCTGTGGTGGGTTTCCACTCCGCCTTTCGGCAAGCGCGAGCTCGAGGACGGTCTGAAGATCTGCGACTCGCTCATCGTCGATTCGGCGCGCTTCGACGCGCCCTATCACTCGTTCCTGGAGCTGGCCGACCTTTGTTCGAGTTCGCACCAGAAGCTGGGCGTGGCCGACCTGCAGTGGGCGCGCCTCGAGCCTTGGCTGGAGACCGTGGCGCAGTTCTTCGCCCCGTCCGCCCGGCGTCCGTTCCTGAACGGAATCACCGAGGTCGGCATCGACTATGCCGGTGAAGGGCGAGGCAACCGCATCGCCGCTGCCCTGCTGATCGGCTGGATGGCGTCCGCGCTCGGCTGGAAGCTGCAGAAGGCCGCCGGCGGCGCGGGCGGAATCGTCGCCGCCCACTTCTCAGCCGACGGCTGGCGCCCGGTGCAGGTCGCGTTCAGGTCGGTTCCCAAGGCGCACCTGGCGCAGGGAGAGGTGAGCGCGATCAGGATCGGCGGAGTCTCCGGCGGGACCACGTTCCAGCTGTCGGTACTGCGCGACCCGGAGCGTCCACGACGCTCGGCCCCGGATATCGGGGCTGGCGCATATCAGTGGCTTCACGCAACGGGTGGTGAGGATGACGCGGGCCTAGAGCTCGCGCAGCGGAGGGCGACGTGGCACCGCGACGTGCTGAACGGCAGCGCCGGCAACCTGCACCACACCGCAACGGGAGATGCGCCGGGCGAAAGCAAGCCGCCAAAACCGGCAGTGTTCGTCCGCGAGCGTCGGCGCGATGACAACTCGCTGGTGCTGCTGACGCTGATCGACATCGGCGGCGCCGACACCTTGCGACACGTGCAGCAGATGGAGCCCGAGGACGAGGCAAGTTTGCTGCTAGACCTGCTTGCGCACCCGACTCGCGATCATGTCTTCACGCGTTCTCTTGTGGCCGCGGCCGAGCTGATGCGCTCGATCTGAGAGTGCAGTTGCTTCCCACTTATGGGTGAGTGACCACTCCGCCGTTGGCCCAAGACAGATCTCCCCGCCTGGTTATCCGGCCACGACTGTGATGGGACAGCGCACCCCGGGGGTACGTCCGAGCCCGCCGTCACACGTGAGGAGCGCGCAACCGAGCTCTTCGGCCAAAGCGACGTAGGAGGCGTCGTCCGCGGACAGGTTCTCTCTGAGCTGCCAGATGCGCTCAATCATTCCAATGACGGGGTAGCGTGTCAGGCCCAGCCGGCGCCAGACCTCGAGCGCCCGCCAGGCGGCGGACGCTGAGAGGTCCCTATTGATGACACGGCGGCGGAAGGCGCTGGCCACCTCGGAGTCAACGAGGTGGGGCGCATGGAGCTGGTCCGATGCCAGCGCGATGCGGGCGGGGCCGGCGTTAAGGAGGGCAGCCACGACCGCCGACGCGTCGACGACGATCATCGCTCTGCGCGCTCGGCCTCGAGGTCAGCAACGATGCGAGCAGCGTCGACGTCGAGGTGAGGCAGCCCCGCCAGCAACGCTGGATTGTCTGCGCGCTTCGACAGCTCGGTCAACTCCCGCACCACAACCGCGTTGACCGATGCTCCTTCGCGAGCGGCGAGGCGCTGCAGGCGTTCGACCACGGCTTCGGGGACGTTGCGGAGGTAGAGGGTTGCCATGTCGCAGTATGCTAGCAGGTTGCTGGCAGTGTGCAAGCAGCGGCGTAGCGGCGTCCGCAAGGCTCGACCAAGGTCACTTAGAGGCCTTGACCGCAATGTAGGAGAACTTGTCCTACAATGGCGGAATGAAGCAAATCGGCATGCGCGAGCTGAACCAGCATGCGTCGAGAGTGATCGATCGTGTCCGCAACGGAGAGGTGATCGAGGTGACCGATCGGGGTAAGCCGGTCGCCAGAGTCGTGCCCATAACGGACAGTCCGGGGCTGCTCGGGCGCCTGGTTCAAGAAGGCCGAGCTGTGCCTCCTGAGGCGAGGGGGAAGATACCGATGCCGCCAGTCACCGGCGATGCGAGCCGCTCCGCCTCGGACGAGGTTGCCGACGGGCGCCTCCACGAACGCTGGTGATCTACGTCGACTCGGCTGCCTTGGTCAAGCTGATTCGACGCGAACACGCCACGCCCGAGCTCGTCGAGTGGCTCAACGAGCGATCTGGCACTGCCCTGGTCTGCTCGGTTCTCGCGGAGGTGGAGGTCCCCCGTGCCATTCGCAGGGTTGCGCCGGATGCATTGCCGGCTGTACCGGCAACGCTTGCGCGTCTTTATCGGTTGGAGATCGATGCGACCGTACGCAGCACTGCCGCAGCCTTGGCCGAGCCCAGTCTGCGCACCCTGGATGCGATCCACGTGGCGACAGCTGTCGGTCTGGGAGCCGATCTGCAAGCCTTCGTCAGCTACGACGAGCGCCTGCTTCAGACCGCCGGGGGACTAGGTCTGCCGGTAGTGAGCCCAGGGGCCTGACGACCGCCTCAAGCGCGCTTTGTCAGGTCTTGTCAGGCGCCGTTGTAGCCTGGGTTCTCGTAGACGAAAGCGCCGATGCGCTTGACATCTCCATGCCGTAGTGGTGCCTTTGGAATAGAAGCCGATGTCCACGGGTGTCAGGATCACCTCAGCAGGATGGCCGGAGGGCCTTTTGCGCTTTGGCGAAGCGACCGAGTTACCTACAGCAGACTCTCGATCTCGGTACACAGATCGCTCAGGTTGCGCCGGTATTTGTCCAGCCTCGGCTGGTTCTTTGAACCGGGATGGAAGTCGAACACGTAGTGGGATCCGCCAGGCCGCGCAAACTGGAGGAGCTCATTTGACGGGAAAACCAGGCACTCTTCGTGAAATCGGCGCTCAAGGGGCATCCAGGCAACGACAGTGAAGTAGGTCGTGGGCGCAGGTCGAAAGCTTGACATGTGGATGTCGACAGACCTGTTCGGACGTACTGCGTCGACGCTCACAGTCTTGATCTGGAGTCCAACAACATGGCCGTTCTTCAGGTGTCGCACGGCGAGCTCCACGGTCTCGGAGTCGGGAAATGGCCGGAACAGGTTCAGATGCTCCGCTTCGGCCAGGCGGCGCACGACCTCTGACTCGCCCAAGAAACCCAGGGGGCCGCGATTCAGCCGCGGACGCTCTTCGGTAATTGCCAGAGCTGTCAACCCGAGAGACACACCAAATTTCTCTACCAGTCGATCCGATGGCACCAGCCATGGCCGCCAACGGCTTTTCGACTGAGGATTCACGCTGAACGACATCGAGTATTTGGACGCGCCGTTTGCGGTCGTACGGAGCGCAAGGCGCCGGAAGTCCGGGGTTGGGACCGCGAGCATTGTGGGCCCGAGACCGCCCTCGACGACCTCGCCACCGATGATCACAACGAGATCGTCAGTGATGCTCTCTGCCGCGACTACGAGCTGTACCTCGCGGGCGATCAGTGACGAGCGTCCCTTGGCCTGCGCAGGGATGTAGGCGCCATCGGACAGCCTGTGAAGCAGCGCGTCGACTCCCCGATCCAGCAGCGGGCGAAACACATGAAGGTGTCCTCGCGACTGCTCAGTGAGCAACGCCCAAACCCGATCCTCGAACACCGAGCCCGAGGCGCTCGCCTCGCCGCGCGTCCAAGGCCCCTCCATGATTAGGGTGTCAGTATGGGCGCGCCAGAATCTCAGAGCTTCACGGTCCTCGAGTCAGCAGAGGACGTCGCGGCAGCAGCCGCGGCCTCGATCTCCGAGGCTCTCTGGAAAGGCGCCAGGACTCTCGTCCTGGCCGGCGGCACAACCCCCAGACGCTGCTACGAGCTCCTGTCCGGGATGGAGATCGAATGGGGCCGCGTCAGTGTGCTGTTCGGCGACGAGCGATGCGTCCGCCCCGACCATCCTGAGAGCAACTACCGCATGGCCCGCGAGGTTCTGCTGAACAGGGCCGCCCCTGCCACCGTGTACCGCATGCCCGCCGAGCTGGGGCCGGACGAGGGCGCAAAGCTGTACGAGCATGTGGTTGCGGCAGTGTCGCCATTGGATCTTGTGACCCTGGGAGTGGGGGAGGACGGGCACACGGCGTCTCTGTTCCCAGGCCACCCCGCGCTCAAGGCCGAGGGCCTCGTGACCGGCATCCACGACTCGCCCAAGCCCCCTCCGGAGAGAGTGACTCTCACCCTCAACACACTTCTGGCTGCCCGGACCGTGATCATCCTCGCCACCGGCGAGGGCAAGGCAGAGGCGGTCGCCCGAGCCAAACGGGGCGAGGTGCCATCGGGGATGATTGCGGGCGCACGATGGTTGATCGACCGGGCCGCAGCGGGGCAGTGAGAAGGATCGAGATAGTTCCTTCGATCCTGTCGGCCGACGTGGGCCGGTTGGCCGAACAGGTGAAAGAGGCCGAGGAAGCCGGTGCGGACCGGATCCAGGTGGACGTGATGGACGGCCATTTCGTCCCCAACCTCACGTTCGGACCCTTGGTGGTGGAAGCGGTACGCCGCGCGACCAGGCTCCCGATCGAGGTGCATCTGATGATCGAGCGCCCAGAGCTCTTCCTCGAGGCGTTTGCCAAGTCGGGGGCGACATTGATCGAAGTGCAGGTCGAGGCGACGACATCGCTGTACCGAACGGTGCAGTCGATCAAAGAGCTCGGCTGTAAGGCGGGCGTCGCCATCAACCCCGCGACTCCGCTCGAGCACCTCCGAGAGATCCTGCCGTACGTCGACCTGGTCAACGTGATGACGGTCGAGCCAGGCTTCGGGGGCCAGAAGTTCATCGCGCACAGCCCCGGGAAGATCAGCCGCCTGCGAGCCATGGATCCAGGTATGGAGATCGAGGTGGACGGCGGCGTCGACGCCAAGACCGCGCCGCTTGCGGTCAGCGCGGGCGCGACGGTGCTCGTCGCGGGCAGCTCGGTGTTCGGTTTCAAGCAGGGCGTGGCGGCGGGGATCAAAGCAATCAGAAACGCCGTTGTCTGAGGAATACAAAAGGGCAGCCGCCGAAAAGGCGCTGGAGCTCGTGCAGGACGGAATGCTGCTCGGGCTGGGCAGCGGCTCCACGGCGAGGTACTTCACCGAAGGGGTGGGCCGGCTGGTCGCGGGAGGGATGAACCTCCGGTGTGTGCCGACCTCGCGCGCCACCGCCGAACTGGCCGCCGCCAACGGAATCACGATCGTCCAGGAGCTTGTTGGCCAGATCGACCTCGCGGTGGATGGCGCCGATGAGGTGGACCCTGCGCTCAACCTGATCAAAGGGCGCGGAGGCGCGCTGTTCCGCGAAAAGATCGTGGCAGCTGCAGCGAAGCGTTTCATCGTCGTCGTGGACGACTCGAAGCTGGTCAAACAGCTCGGCGTTGGAGAGCTGCCGGTGGAAGTG
>DASRWV010000137.1:0-3261 GCA_035687505.1 Nitrosotalea sp. | reverse complement strand
CCGGCTCTCGATCCGGCGCAGGGCGACGGCGATTGGCGAGATCGGCGGTTACCACAAGGACATGCCCGCCGAGGAGGAGTGGATGAAGTTCCGCTCCCAGATGGCTGCCGACATTCGGCATGACCTCGGCTCGATTGCGTGTGAGCACGTCTTTTACGGCGAGGGTACGAGCGGTGTCTACATGGACTTGCGGATGGCGACAGCGGAGGCCACCGCCATGGTCGGGACGATCGGCATGGGGCCGGACAAGCTCGACCCAAAGATGTCGATCAGAGCCGCCAACATCGGCGAGCAGCTCATCTCCGTGGCCGAGATCGCGCAAGGAGTGCACGAGCAGGGCACCTGGGCGGGGGCCGTCTTGAACAACCGGCGCAGCCGGCGCGTGGTCGCACAGATCTTGGGTGCTGCTTACATCGACGACTGGCGTCTCATGTATGTGAACAAAGAAGCAATCGACCTGGCCGCTGAAGCTCTGATCGCACAGGGAGAGCTCATGGGCGACGAAATCTCGGGGCTTCTCGACTCGGTGGGCCTCCGCAGGCCGACCGACGCGGACCCTTATCCAGAAGACCTTCCCTCCGTTCCAGAGGAGCGCGACGCCACAATCGCCAAGTCGGAGTCGGCCTGATCCGACTCGCCGCAGCGGCCCTGGTTGCACTGGCCCTTGCCCTTCCCGCGCAGGCAGTCCACGCGCAGGACCCCGACCGCGGCCCGACTCCACAGCACCAGGCGGCGCGAATCATCGCGGCCGAGCTCGCGATGAGCCGGGCCTCCGCCGACCTCGATTCACTCAATGCTCAGCAGCCATCGAGCATGCTCGATGGAATGCGGCTCGAGCTTGCGAAAGACCGCGCCGCCTATGCGTTCAGGAACGCCGCGCGCCAGGAAGAGCTGCGGATCTATGAGCTCGCGAGCTACGCGAGCGTCGAGAACGCAGTCCTCCCACTATTGCCTGCCACCCTCCAGGGTTCAATCAAGAACTCGATCGCAGGTCTGCATTCGCTCTACATCCTGGGTGGCATCGACGAGTACTACCTGGTCAATGTCCACTTCGTCCATCCACACAACAACACCGATTCCCTCAGCGCGCTGCGTGCCTATTACAAGGAGGCCGCGCAGCGTTATGGGGTCGACCCCAGCTACCTCGCTTCAATCAACTTCATCGAGAGCAACTTCGGCCACGTCAAGGACAATTCATCGGCGGGCGCGCAAGGTCCGATGCAGTTCTTGCCCAGCACCTGGACCCAATACGGGCAGGGCGGCAACATCCACGATTCCCACGACGCGATCCTCGCGGCCGCGCGCTACCTGGTCCGCAACGGCGCGCCCTACAACATGCGCAACGCGATCTTCCAGTACAACCACGACTTCGACTACGTCGACTCCGTGGAATCCTTCGCGCGCGCTTACCGCACTGACCCAGGGTGGCTCGAGCGGATGTATTACTGGAATACGTACGGATGAGGCTCGAGAGGTACGCCGCACTTGCGTTGGGAGTCGTGGTTGCCGGCGCCTGCACCGTGAACCCCATCTGGAGTCGCACGTCGCCCACACCCCACGCAGCCGCGAGTCCGACCGCCGTCGTCACCCTCCCGGTCGCGAGCCCGGCGCCTGTGGCAGCGGCGGCATTCGACCCAGCTCGCATCGTCAAGGTGCTGGGCCCGGCGGTCGCGGAAATCCTCGTCACGCAATCGACAGGCACTCGAGGCATCGGCACCGGATTTGTCATCGCCCACGAGAACGGCGCCAGCTACCTGGTGACCAACAATCATGTCGTCGCGGGTGCAACGAGAGTCGTCGTCCTGCTGCCTGATGGGAGGCATTTTGTCGCGAAGGTCCAGGGCACCGACCCCATCCAGGACATCGCCGTGGTGAAGGTGGACGACGGTTCTCTTCCCCTCGCACACTTCGGCGACTCGACCAAGCTCGTGGTCGGCCAGCAGGTGGTCGCCATCGGGAGTCCGCACGGCAACCAGGGTTCGGTGACATCAGGCATCATCTCGGCCCTCCACCGCGCCCTTAGCGCAACCACTCGCCCGGGAGCGCCCAGCGAGGACCTGCCCGACGTCTTGCAGACAGACGCGGCGATCAATCCGGGAAACTCGGGCGGTCCGCTGGCCGACGCGGACGGAAACGTGATCGGCGTGAACACCGCGGTGGACGCAACGGGCCAGGGCATCGGTTACGCGATTCCAAGCCTGATCGCCAAGCGCATTGCGCAGGACCTCATCGCCGGCCGCAAGCCAGGCCATCCTTACATTGGAGTCTGCTACCAGTCGGAGGACGCCGCCCTGGCGAGCGGCAAGGACCTTCCTGGTTATGGCGTGCTCGTCACCTCAGCCCTGCCGGGGACCCCGGCCGCGAAAGCCGGCCTCAGGGCCGGTGACCTGATCGAGAAGGTGGACGGCGTCGACCTGAACAACGGCCAGACGCTCGGGGGCCTGATCCAACCCAAGGGTCCCGGCGACACGGTGCGGCTCACCATCCTGCGCGACAGCGCCACGACGGTCGTGACGCTCACGCTGGCCGACCGCTCGTCGGCACCCACTGCGAGCTGCGCCACGACGCCCTAGAGCGTCAGACGTCGAAGCCGCTGCCCGGTCTCGAGAACCACCACCAGAAGAACAGGAACGCGGCCGCTCCTGCAGCCACCGCGGCCAGCACGCTGGAGAGCAGGCCCTGACCCTGGAACCAGTACCAGCCCCCGTAGCCGAGGAACGCGACGGTAGCCAGCAGGAACGCAAATCGCCGCCTGGTCCGAAATTTCGGCGGCAGGAGTTGGAACAGGCCGCGTCTATCTGCTTCCGTGGGCACAGAGCAATTTTCGGCCCCAGGCTGTGTTGCGGGTTCCATTGTTGCGCCCGTAGGATTGTGCGAGTATCCACTCATGGAGTACCGCATCGAACAGTTGGCTCGTGCCGCGGGAGTCGCTGTCGACACCATCCGCTTCTACCAGGGCAAAGGCTTGCTCGAGGCGCCTCGCCGGGAAGGCCGCGTGACCTGGTACGGCGAAGGGCACCTCGGGCGGCTGCGGAGGATCAGGGAGCTGCAGCAGCAGGGATTCACGCTGACGGTGATCCAGCGCTTCCTGACCGGCGAGCTCGAGGCTTCGGATGAGGCCCTGGTCGCGGCAGTCACCCGGCCGGCGGCGCCTCAAACCCTGACCCTGGGCGAGCTTGCCGAGCGCAGTGGGGTAGCGGAGCCGCTGCTGAAGAGCCTGGAGCAGGCGGGGCTCCTGGTCCCGGTGGAAGGCGGCGACGA
>DASRWV010000136.1:0-17046 GCA_035687505.1 Nitrosotalea sp. | reverse complement strand
AGAGGGAGAGGTGTGACAAAAGTTGTTGATCCTTCGTTGACGGGGGAGTAAATACTGTGGGGACCATGCCGCTCGATGCATGGATGCTTCTGCTCGCGCTGGTGCTCGCCATCGTGAGCCTTCTCTATGTCAAGGGACTGGAGAAATTGCCCTGATGCTGCCCTACATCATCACCGGCATCGTCGCCCTCATCGTCACGCTCTACCTCTTCGCGGCCCTCCTCTTCCCCGAGAAGTTCTAGTGACGCTGGACATCATCGGCGTCGTCATCACCTGGGTCGCGGTTGCGATTGGGGCCTGGTTCCTCGGCCTCTACATGGCCAAGGTCTTCAAAGGTGAGCGCACCTTCATGAGCCCCGCCCTGCGGCCGATCGAGCGCGGCGCCTACTGGCTGATGGGAGTGAGGGAGGACGAAGAACAGACCTGGATCCGCTACACGGTGTCGGTTCTGGTCGTGTCGGTGGTGAGCTTCCTCTTCACCTACATGATTCTCCGCCTGCAGGACAAGCTCCCCCTCAACCCGATGGGATTCGGCCCGGTCCCACCGGACCTGACCCTCAACACCGCGATCAGCTTCACCACCAACACCAACTGGCAGAACTACACAGGCGAGACGACGATGTCGTACCTCTCGCAGATGCTCGGCCTCGTCATCCACAACTTCCTCTCGGCCGCGGTCGGCATCGCGATGGCGGTCGCACTCTTCCGCGGAATCTCGAGCCGCTCGCTCAAGACGCTCGGCAACTTCTACGTCGACGCTACACGCGCGACGCTCTACATCCTCCTTCCCCTCTCGATCGTCGCCGCGTTCATCCTGCTTTCGCAGGGCGTCGTCCAGAGCATCGGACCCTATGTCACCGCCCACACCGTCGCAGGCGCCGACCAGGTCATCGCCGTCGGCCCCTTCGCATCCCAGGAGGCGATCAAGGACCTCGGCAACAACGGAGGCGGACCTTTCAACGCCAACTCAGCCCACCCCTTCGAGAACCCCAACGGATTCACCAACCAGTTCGAGCTCTTCCTCGAGCTCCTGATCCCGTTCGCACTGTGCGTGACATTCGGCAAGATGGTCGGCCACATCCGGCAGGGTCTCGCGATCGGCGCCGCCATGGGCATCCTGCTGGTCGGCTTCACGTTCACCTCGATCTATTTCGAGCAGCTGGGCAACCCCGCTCTGACGGCTGTGGGAGTCAACCAGGCCAACACGGCCACCTCGGCCGGCGGCAACATGGAGGGCAAGGAAGTCCGCTTCGGGCCGACCTACTCGGCCATGTTCGAGGCGACCACGACCGGAACGAGCACAGGTTCGGTCAACTCCAGCCACGACAGCTTCACGCCCATCGGCGGCCTCGTCGCCCTGATCCAGATGCAGCTTGGTGAGGTAGACCCGGGTGGTATCGGCGCCGGCATCTACTTCATGCTCGTGTTCGCCGTCCTCTCGGTCTTCATCGCCGGGCTCATGGTCGGCCGCACGCCCGAATACCTCGGCAAGAAGATCGAATCCAAAGAGGTCCGCCTCGCCGCGCTGGCGGTGTTGATCGACGTCGGCAGCATCCTCGGCTTCACCGCCCTCTCGGTGCTGACTCCGGCCGCGACCGCCAACGGCGGCGGACCGCTCAACCCCGCCGCCCACGGATTCAGCGAGATCCTTTACGCGTTCTCATCGGCCACGGCCAACAACGGCAGCGCCTTCGCGGGCCTGACCGGCAACACCGTGTACTGGAACACCACCCTCGCCTCGGCGATGTGGATCGGGCGATTCCTCGAGGTCATCCCCATCCTCGCCCTCGCGGGTGCGCTCGCCGGCAAGAAGGTGGTGCCCGCCAGCGGCGGCACATTCGCCACCGACCGGCCGCTCTTCGTCGGCCTCCTGATCGGCGTGGTCCTGATCGTCGGCGCGCTCACGTTCTTCCCGGCCCTGGCGCTGGGTCCGATCCTCGAGCAGCTCCAGCTGGCTGCCGGACATCTGCACTAGATGAATCAACTTTTGCCCACGCCCCTCTCCCCTGCGGGGAGAGGGAGTAAGAGGGTGAGGAGCAGTCTCACCGATCGCGCGATCCTGATCCCGGCGATCGGCGAGAGCTTCAAGAAGCTCGACCCGCGCCTGATGGCCCGCAACCCCGTCATGTTCGTGGTCGAGATCGGCTCCGTGATCACGACTATCGTGTTCATCGCGGGGCTGTTCAACGGCGCGCCCGCCTTCAGCGGCAGCAACAACGAGCTCTTCGTGGGGCAGATCACGATCTGGCTCTGGTTCACCGTCCTGTTCGCCAACTTCGCCGAGGCGGTGGCCGAGGGCCGCGGCAAAGCGCAGGCAGCCGCTTTGCGCAAAACGCGTTCGGAGACCATCGCGCGCCGCCTGGTGGACGGACAAATAAATGCAACGGAAGAGCGAGTCCCGTCCACCGAGCTGCGCAAGGGCGACCTCGTCGTATGCGAGGCCGGCGACATAGTGCCCGGCGACGGTGACGTCATCGAGGGAATCGCCTCCATCGACGAGTCCGCGATCACCGGCGAATCGGCGCCAGTCATCCGCGAGGCGGGCGGCGACCGCAGCGCCGTCACAGGCGGCACGCGTGTGCTGTCCGACCGCATAGTGGTCCAGATCTCGGCCAATCCGGGCGAGACGTTCCTCGACCGCATGATCGGCCTGGTCGAGAGCGCCTCGCGCCGCAAGACGCCGAACGAGATCGCCCTCAACATCCTGCTCGCCGCGCTGACGATCATCTTCATGTTCGCCACCGTCACCTTGCAGCCGTTCGCGATGTATGCAGGCACATCGGTGACCATCACAGTCCTGATCGCGCTGCTCGTCTGCCTCATCCCCACCACCATCGGCGGCCTACTCTCCGCGATCGGCATCGCCGGCATCGACCGGCTCCTGCAGCGCAACGTGGTGGCGATGTCCGGGCGCGCGGTCGAAGCCGCGGGCGACGTCGACACCCTGCTGCTCGATAAGACCGGGACCATCACGTTCGGCAACCGGCAGGCCTCCGAGTTCATCCCGGCGCCAGGTATCGCGATGGACCGCCTGATCGCAGCGGCCGAGCTGGCAAGCCTTGCAGACGAAACCCCCGAGGGCAAGTCGATAGTCGCCCTGGCGCACCGCCTTGGCTCGAGTGGCCACGCCCTGGACACGACCCGAATGAGTTTTATCGCCTTCTCGGCGACCACGCGCATGAGCGGCGTGGACTTCGATTCGCGAGTCATCCGAAAGGGAGCGGACGACGCGATGGGCAGCTGGAGCCAGAACGGCCTGCCTGCTGACGTGCGCACTCAGGTCGATGCGATCGGCCGCTCGGGAGGCACGCCGCTGGTGGTCGGCGAGAACAAGATCGTCCTGGGCACGATCCATCTCAAGGACATCGTCAAGCCGGGCATCCGCGAGCGCTTCGCTGAGCTGCGGCGCATGGGCCTGCGCACCGTGATGATCACGGGCGACAACCCTCTCACCGCCGCCGCCATCGCCAAGGAAGCCGGAGTCGACGACTTCCTCGCGCAGGCGACGCCGGAGCACAAGCTGAAGCTCATCAAGGACGAGCAAGCGCTCGGCCGCATGGTCGCGATGACCGGTGACGGAACCAACGACGCGCCGGCGCTGGCTCAGGCCGACGTGGCGGTGGCCATGAACACCGGCACGCAGGCGGCCAAAGAGGCCGGCAACCTCATCGACCTCGACAGCGATCCGACCAAGCTGATCGAGATCGTCGAAGCGGGCAAGCAGATGCTCATCACGCGCGGCGCGCTGACCACGTTCAGCATCGCCAACGACGTCGCGAAGTACTTCGCCATCATCCCGGCCATCTTCTTCGTCTCGCTGCCGGAGCTGAACGCGCTGAACATCATGCAGCTGCACAGTCCCAACAGCGCGGTGCTGTCGGCAGTGATCTTCAACGCGATCATCATCGTGATCCTCATCCCTCTCGCCCTGCGTGGCGTGCGCTACCGCCCCATCGGCGCCGCCGCGCTATTGCGCAACAACCTGCTGATCTACGGCGTCGGCGGGATCATCGCCCCGTTCTTCGGAATCAAGCTGATCGACCTCCTGCTGACCGCAGTGAGGCTCACCGCTTAGGAGCGTGCCCAAGAAATGCTGAGATCGCTGCCGAAAGAGATCCTGATCGCGATCAGGCTGACACTGGTGTTCGGCGTGGTGACGGGCCTCGCGTATCCCCTCGCCATCACCGGCGTGGGCCAGGTGCTGTTCCACGATCAGGCCAACGGAAGCCTGATCACCGACAAGAACGGCCAGGTGGTCGGCTCCAAGCTGATCGGACAGTGGTTCGACCCGACTAATCTCAACTACTTCCACCCTCGTCAGTCGGCGACACTCGACCCCAACACAGCAAAGCCGCTGCCCTACGCCGCCAACAACTCAGCGGGCAGCAACCTCGGGCCGTCCAACCAATCCCTGATCGATCGCGTCGCGGCGGAGGTCGATCGCCTGACGCACACCGAATACAACCTGCCCAAGGATGGACTGCCGGCGGACATGGTCACCACCTCATTCAGCGGCCTGGATCCGGACATCTCGGTGGCCAACGCGATGATCCAGGCGGAGCGGGTAGCGCGGGTGCGCGGTCTCGACCCGGTCAAGGTGCGAGCGCTGGTGGACAAGTACACCCACGGCAGGATCCTGTGGGTATTCGGGCAGCCGCACGTGAACGTGCTTCAGCTCGACCTGGCGATCGACAACGGAGAGGCGGGCTAGGCTAGGCCGATCGAGACACGACGCGGCCACCTGAAGATTTACCTAGGCGCCACGCCGGGCGCGGGCAAGACGTACGCCATGCTCCACGAGGCGCATCAGCTCGTTGCCCACGGCCATGACGTCGCCGTCGGCTACGTCGAGACCTACAACCGGCCGCGCACCATCGAGCTGCTGACGGGCCTTGAGGTGGTGCCGCGGGTAAAGGTCCCCTACCGAGGCACGGTGCTCGAGGAGATGGACCTCGACGCTGTGGTGCAGCGGCGCCCGGAAATCGCGCTCGTCGATGAGCTGGCTCACACCAATGTGCCGGGCCATCGCAACGCCAAGCGGTGGCAGGACGTCGAGGAGCTGCGGGCCGCCGGCATCGACGTCATCACCACGGTCAACGTCCAGCACGTCGAGAGCGTGAAGGACCTGGTCGAGCATGTGACCGGTGTTGTCGTCCGCGAGACAGTCCCCGACCGTGAGCTGGACGGCGCCGACGAGATCCAGTTCATCGACATCACGCCCGAGGCTTTGCGCAAGCGAATGCGGCACGGCAACGTGTACGCGAAGGAGAAGGTCGAGACGGCGCTGGCGAACTTCTTCCGCCCGCAAAACCTTTCGGCGATGCGCCAGATCGGCCTCCGCCTGGTCGCCGACTCGATGGCTCGTTCGCGGCACGTGATCGACTCTCCAGAGGACGTGCTGGTCGCCGTGTCAGGCAGCGCGTCATCGGAGGACCTGATCCGCCGAGGATCGCGGCTCGCGCGCAGGCTGGGCGGCTCGTGCATGGTGGTGATGGTTCAGGACGGCACGAAGCAGCCCACCGACACCGCGCTGATTCGAACGTTGGCGGCACAGCTGGGAACTTCGTTCGCGGTGCTCGGCGGATCGGACGTTGCCGCTGCGGTCATTCAGGCGGCCCGCGATTCCGCGGTGGAGCACGTGGTGGTCGGGGAGATGATCACACCCTCCTTGTTGTACGGCTACCGTCCGAACATCGTCGACCGGATCATCGACCGGCTGCCGGACTCGGACATCCATGTCGTCGCGAGGTTGGCGAAGTGAGCGCTCGGGATATGGAGCGACCGGATCCGCTGCAGGTGTTGAAGCGAGTGGCGGCGGAGACGCGCCGCAGGGTCCTCTTTCGTGTCTACCTCGGATACACGCGCGGAGTTGGTTCGACGACGGCGATGCTCGATGAAGGTCGACGCCGGAGGGGTCGGGGAACGGACGTTGTCGTCGCCGCTTATCGCACGCATGTTGATCCCGCCGGCGCGCTGCGCGACCTCGAGGTTCTGGGCGCCGGCCGCCAGAGGCTGGTGGACGTGCGCCTCGACGTGGACGCGGTGCTGGCCCGCAATCCCGAGGTGGTGTGCATCGACGACCTGGCCGAGGTGGAGGCGGACGGACGCCCGCGCCTGGAGTCGGTGTCGCGATTGCTCGCGGCGGGCATCACGGTGCTCGCGACGCTGCACGTGGTGTCGATCAAAAGCACCGCGACGGCGTTCGTTTCAATGTTGGGTAACAAGCCCGGCGCAGTGATCGATGACAGAGCGCTCGAGGCGATCGACGAGCTGGAGCTGATCGACATCACCCCCGCCGATCTGCTGCAGAGGCTTCGCGAGCAGGGAGTGCTAACACCGGCCGAGCTGGCCGTCGCTCTACAGCGCGACCTACGCCTGAGTGTGCTCGAAGCTCTGCGCGAATCTGCCTTTCGAGTGATCGCCGAGCACGCCGACCGGCAGCTTGTCGGCTTCATGCAGGAGAGCGGGGTCGAGGTGCCGTGGGAGGTGCGGGGCCGGATCGTGCTGTGTGTCCCACCGCAGCCCAGCCTCGAGGCCCGCATCCGCCGAGCCCACGCTTACGCGGCGGCCCAGGACGCCAAGTTCGCCGTCGTATCAGTGAGGACGAGGTCGATGACCGATGAGGAGAAGGGCTGGATGGGCGGGTACGCGACGCTCACCCATCAGCTGGGCGGCGAGTTCGTGCACCTGCACGGGCGGTCGGTGGCGTCGGCGCTGGTCGACTACATCCACAAGTCGCTGGCCACGGAAGTGATCCTCGGCCATCGGCGGCGGGCGCGGTGGCTGCCAGGTGACACGACGAGCGAGGTGATCCGGAGGCTGTCGGGCGTGGACGTGCACATCTTGCGGAGCCGGGTGGCGGATTAAGTTTTGCCCTAGCCCCTCTCCCCAACCCTCTCCCCTTTAAGGGGAGAGGGAGTAAGCCTGAGCGTATGCGCGAACGTTCATGTAGTGTGGCCCCCATGGCTGGCGAGCTCGTAGCGATCGACTCCAATGCCGTCTTGGAGGGCCGGGCGGCGCTCCCTGACGAAAAGATCGTGGAGCTCGTGGTGCAGGCCTTTGCGGCGCTGGCCGATATGAATCGCGCCAAGATCCTGTACGCACTGATTCGGCGCCCCTTGTGCGTGCGCGACCTCGCAATCACCATCGGCTCGTCAGAGTCGGCGGTCTCACATCAGCTGCGCATCCTTCGCGATCGCCACCTGGTCAAGGCCGAAAGGAAGGGGCACACGATCGAGTACCGGCTCGACGACCATCACGTCGCCGCCCTTTTCAAAGAGGCGGAATTCCATGCAGACCACCTGCGCCGCGGGCTGCCGGATCACTCCTACTCATGAGCGCCGGTCACTCCCACTCTTCCGCTCATTACAGCAATAAGGACGCGATCAGGGCAGTCGTTGCCAGCGCGGTCGCATTGGGCATCGCCGCGGTGGCGGAGATCAGCGCCTCGATCATGAGCGGATCCGCGAGCGTGCTCGCGGACGGCCTCCACAACGCCGGCGATGTCATGACCAGCTTCATCCTGCTTTTCACGTTCGCCCTGGTGCGCCGGCCGGCGACGAGGCGATTCCCGTCCGGCTACGGCCGTTTCGAGGACGTGGCGACGCTGCTGATCATCGTGGTGATCATCATCACGGCCGCAATCGCCGCGGCGGAGTCGGTGGCCAAGCTCCTCCACCCCGTCCCCTATTCGAATATTCCGCTCAGCCTCGGCGCAGCCCTCGTCGGAGTGGTCGCCAACTTGGGCGTGTCGGAGTACAAGGTGAGGGTCGGCCGCGGCATCGGGTCGGAATCGCTGGCGGCCGACGGCATCCACTCGCGTATCGACGCGATGGTCTCGGCCGGCGCTTTCGCCGGAATCGGATTGGCCGGACTCGGCCTGACGATCGCCGACCCCATCGTCGGCATCTTGATCACTTTCGCGATCGTCTTTGTCCTGGCCGGAACTGTGAAGCAGCTCTATTACCGGATGATGGACGCCGTCGATCCCACGATCGTCGACGAGCTGACGGCGGCGGCCAAATCAGTCAGCGGGGTTCTGGCGGTTCACGACGTGCGCGTGCGATGGGTCGGACGTGAGCTCGTCGCCGTGATGCACGTCGCGTGCGATCCCAAGTCGACCTTAGAGAATGCGCACGCGCTTTCTATGCGAGTTGAGGACGCAGTTTGCCGAGAGGTGCCTGCGGCGCGCCTCGAGATCCACATGGACCCCGGAACCGCACGTCATACGCACGCCGTCGTCGGCTCCCCGCAAGAAGAAGACGAAGAGGATGACCCCGTTCACGAGCACAACCACGAACACGACCACCACCAGGAGGGACCATGAGCACACCCGACGAACCTAATTCCCCGCGACTCCTGCACATACCCCGACTCGTTCTCAGCCACGAGTCCCATGGGACGGTTCACGGAACGGGGCCGGTCGGGCAGTTCAACACCTGGCTCGCGGTGAAGATCACGAAGACCGTCGGATCGATGTGGATGGCCTACATCTTCGCGGCCATCACGTTGATCTCGCTGCCAGCCGCGATCGCCTCGAGGTCGGTCATCATCATCGTGGCCTGGATCGCGCAGACCTTCCTGCAGCTCGTGTTGCTGCCGATCATCATCGTGGGCCAAAACGTGATTCAAGCTTCGACCGATGCACGCGCCCGGGCCGACCACGAGACGCTGACCGCCGTCCACCAGCTGACGGTCGAGGTCCATGCGATCAACGAGGCGCAGACCGCGATTTTGAGGCAGCTGCAAGCGCGGTAGAACTGCTTCTCTAGCCCCTCTCCCCAACCCTCTCCCCTGAAGGGGAGAGGGAGGTTTAGGTTTGCACCTCTCCCCAACCCTCTCCCCTGAAGGGGAGAGGGAGCCCCTCACTTCATAGGGCGACTTATCCATGCCACCGGCGTAACACTGGATCATGGCCTCACCAGGGGAAATCGAACCGCGTCCGCTGAGGTTTCCTCCCACTCGACGCATTCCGATTTTGACCCTGACGCCGGTTGCGGTTCCGGTTCCGCGTCCTCGGGGTCCGGGTTGGCTGGATCCGCGGGGCCTCAGGGCTCAGAGCATCGCTCTGTTCCTACTGTTCGTGACATTCTCGGTGTTGTCATTGGTGATCGCCACGAATGTGAGCAATGCGAGCGACGCCACGCAGCGTCAGCAGGTGGAGCTCATCACGTGGCGGTTCGAGACCGTCCGCACAGGCCAAGCCGCCGAAGAGCTCGGCACCCATCTGACGCAGCTGAACAATTCGCTGCTCAAGGGGGATCGGTCTGGGTCTGCGGCGTACTTGACTCAAGCCCAAGCCGAAATTCGATTCATCGAGTCCCAGATCGCGTTGATCTCCAAGCTCAACCTGCGCAGCGATGCCGACTCCGCCAGGATGACGGATGCGGCGGCATTCCGCGAACTGATCGCCTTCGCGCGGACATTCATCGCGAGCGCGCCGGTTCCAGACAACGTGCTGCTGTCGGACATCGACGGAGCTTTCAACCAGTGGCGCTCTGGTCGCGGCTCCATTGACGACTTCATCAGCACCAAGATCAAAGAGAACACCGCGCTCAACGACGCTCGTCAAGCAGTCACGAACAAGGTGACCACGGTCGCCGGCATCGGGAGCGGGATACTGCTCGTGGTCCTCGCCTTCTTCATCTTTGCCCTGATGCTGCGACCAGTTGTCAAGCTCGCAAACCTGGCGACAAGGCTTGCCGCCGGACACACCGTCACGATCCAGCCAGCCAGGCGCCGCGACGAGTTCGGCCAGCTCTGGGGCGCGCTTGCTGCATGGCAGCGGAGCTCTCAGAACCTGGTCGACGGACTTCGAGACGGCAGCTCGCAGGCCGCCGCATCCGCGGCGGAACTCCTTTCCGCGTCGGAGCAGCTCGCTGCCGCGACTGCGGAACAGACAGCGGCGACGACTGCAACGTCGGGCAGCATGGAAGAGCTCGCGCGAACGACCAAAGAGATCGCGGACACGCTTGTCCACGTGGAGACTAAAACGATCGAGACACGCGAAAACCTCGAGCGTGCGCAGATCGCCACCCAAGCTTCGGGGACTCGAACCCTGGCTCTGGCGGAACGGGTGCACGACATCAGCAAGATCCTCGCCCTGATCAACGAGGTGGCGGACCAGACGAACCTCCTGGCACTCAACGCGGCAATCGAAGCGGCTCGGGCCGGCGAGGCCGGTCGCGGTTTCGCGGTGGTCGCCGACGAGGTCCGCAGGTTGGCGGAGCGCTCCAAGGCGTCGGCAGCCAGCATCGCGGCGATCATCGGAGGCGCTGAGGCCGAGAGCAGCGCCACGTTGATGGCGATGGAGCAGACCACCAAGCAGATGCAGCAAAGCCTGACTCTCCTGGCCAGCGTGGTGGCGGCGTCCGACAAGGTCAAGCTCCTCACCCAGCAGCAAGGCACCGCGACCACGCAGGTCCTGGAGGCGCTCGAGCACATAGCGGTGGGAAGCCGGCAGGTGGCAGAGACGGCCCAAAACATCTCCACCGCGGCAGCAAGCAACGCGGAGCTGGCTTCCGAGATGGAGGCTATGTCGCGGAACGGCAGCCGGCCGGACTAGCGGCTTCCTCTCCCGCCCCTCTCCCTGGCCCTGCGCGCAAGCGGCGGTGAGGATGGGACTTACTGAATGCTCCCCTAAAGGGGAGAGGGAAGCAACTCGAAATTTGCATTTTTCCATCGGCTTTCTACGATCGGAATTGGTCCGTCGAAACCGTTGGGATTAGGGGAAGTCGATATGAAGCGAAAGCTGTGGCTGGCGTTCTTTGTGGTTCCCGCGCTGGCGTTCGGCCTGGTCAGCGATGTGGCTGCCGGTGAAGGCGGCGGCCAGCAAAGCGGCAATGTACAGAACTTCACCGCGGTGCTGAGCGGCGCGAATGAGGTACCGATTCACCACTCCGGCCTCGCCGGAACGGCGCGGATCACGATCAACACCAGCACGTCTGTGCTGTGTTGGGACCTGGACTACACGACAACGCAGGCTGTAACCGCCGCGCACATCCACAAAGGAGCCGCAGCGGTGAATGGCTCAGTCGTGTTCGGGTTTTTCAACCCGCCGCTCCAGCGCCCCGGCGTGGTGATCAATGAAGGATGCAGATCGGCTAGTCCCGCAGAGGTCGCCGTCATCAGGGATATCGCGAATCACCCTGGCAACTACTACGCGAACGTCCACACCACGACGTATCCAGGGGGAGCCGCCCGCGGCCAGCTGACCACGAACTCGGACGACGAGGGGTCTGAGTAGCCTGGCTACCGAACGTTCGGCAAACGGGGCGGTTCCGGAAGGGGGCCATACAATCGAATTGCGATGGCCCCCTGACCATTCGGAAGGGGTGAACTCCTAGGCGTCATCCTCGGGGGGCCGTCGTCTAGCGTTCCTGGCCCTCAGCTTTTCGATGAACTTCCGGGCCGCCCATATCAGCACCGCGGTCAACACCACCGCCAGCACCACATCAGGCAGAAAGCTGAAGCGCGCTGAAAACCGCCCGTTGGTTGTGGTGACCGATGCGAGCTCGAAACTCCCCACCATCAGCTTGCCGTTCGCCGACGCTCGGGCGAGCGCGACCTCGACGAATGAAATCGCAAACAACAAGACAGGGAACAGGACTATGGCAACCACGCTCCAGTTCACGACTGACTCGTAACCGCGCGGATCAAGCCCGCGGGGAGGCCGCGCGGGAGTCTGCGTTCCTGGGCCCGGCCAGGCGATCATCGCCGGTCCGTCGTCGGTGTCCTCAAACAGCGCGGTTCGTGGGGTCTGAAGGATGACAGCGATGATCCAGAGATCCACCACCGCGCCCGTTGTGTTGGTCGCGAAAGCGACCAGCGCAGGCACCACAAGAGGGCTATAGCCGGCAAGCGCGAGAGCCGCAATGTCGATGACGACGAACGGCAAGGCGCCGATAACCAGTGTCTGGCCCCATGTGAAGCGCTTTCCGGCGCAGGTCGCGTAGAAGTACGGCATGGCGCTTTTGATCCCCGCGCCGAATTTGGGCCGGCCGCCAAACACGGCGAAGGCAACGCCATGCAGCGCCTCATGGACAACAAGGACAAGGACGATCGTGAAGGCCAGAGCCGGACCGTTGAACGGCGCGTTCGCAAGGGCGTGACTGGCCAGCGGAACGTAGATGGCAATCGCCGCCACCAACAGGATCAGCGAGACAGGGATTAGCCTGGCCATCAGACCGCTGGTCAATCGAAAGACCCAAAGCGGCTGCTCGGGATTCTCGACGGCCATGAAGTAGATCTTCAGGCTCCCCACGCTGCGTGACACAGCCATTCGGGTGCTAATGGTCGTATCCCGGGTCGTGGATGGCGCCCGTCGGGCACTAGACAGGGACATAATCGGGTTGTGCTGGGCCTTCGGCCCGCCGGCGACGACGACGTCGATTTTCTTTCGCTTCTGAGCGAGGCGAACCGGAAGCGCGTGCTCGAGGGCTCGACCAGAGAGGAGTATCCAGCCGGGGCGATCGCCTTCCACCCGGAAGGCCCCCCACGTTCGTTTGTGCTCGACCGAGGGCTGGCGCGCGTGTACGCGACGGTTCCCGACGGGAGACAGGCGACGGTCACGTTCGTCCACGAGCGGGAGCTGGCCGGCGGGACGGCGATAGCGAGCCACCCGCCGATGGTTCTCATCCAGGTTGTGCTCCCTTCGACGCTGACCATTCTCGACCTGGACAAGGTCCGGAGGCTGGCTGCGACCGAGAACCAGGTGTGCGCCGCCGTGGCCACCCACCTGGCGGCGCGGGTGCGCGCCACATTCAGGCTGGTGGCGGTCCGATCGCTTGGCACCATCAGGGAGCGCGTGGCTTATGACCTGCTCGATCGGGCCTGCAAATCTCAGCTCGACCTGGGCCGGCTCGAATGTCGGGCGACGCACGGGGATTTCGCCGACTCCATCGGCTCCTCGCGCGAGGTGGTGAGCCGAACCATTCGGGACCTCCGCGCCTCCGGGATCATTGAAACCGCGCCCGGAATGGTGCGGGTGATCGACCCGGTGCGCCTGTCTGCGATCATCCGCGGCTTTGTGATCTAGCTGCGCAGTCTTGGGTCGAGCGCGTCGCGAAGCGAATCCCCCAGGAAGTTGAAGCTGTAGACCGTCAGGGAGATCGCGGCCCCGGGCACTATCGCAAGCCAGGGGTCGTTCGCGAGGAACGTCGCCCCGGAGTTGATCATCTGGCCCCAGTCCGGGGTCGGGACCGTGGCGCCCAGACCGAGAAAGGACAGGGTTGCCTCCGCCAGGATGGCAAAGCCCGCGGACAGCGAGACCTGGACGATGATCGGGTTGAGCAGGTTCGGAATCAGGTGACGCAGGATGAGCCGCGGGGCGGTGGCGCCAAGCGAGCGGGTGGCCGTGATGAACTCCATCTGTTTGAGCTGTAGGACCAGCGCGCGGACGAGGCGCGCGTAGGTCGGGATGGCGACGATGCCGATCGCGATCATCGCGTTGCGAAGGCCGGGACCCAGGGCGGCGACGATGGCGATCGCGAGAATGAGACCGGGAAACGCCAGCAGCGCATCGATGAGCCGCATCAGCAGCAGGTCGATGATCCCACCCCAGTAGCCGCTGACCAGCCCGATCAGCCCGCCTGCGAACAGACCTACCGCGACCGCCACGAATGCAACTGGCAAGGAGACGCGGGCGCCCCAGAGCGCGCGGCTCAAGAGGTCGCGCCCGAGCTCATCGGTCCCCAATAGGTGTCCGGGGCTGAGCGGCCGAAGGTAGGCGTCGTTCGCGACCACCGCGATCGGGTCATGTGGCGAGATGAACGGGGCAAGCAGGGCGACCAGGAACAGGAGCGCCACGAGTGCGAGAGCGAACGTGACCGCCAGGTGGGTCCGGCCAAACTTGAGGATGTTCTGTCTCGCCCCTCTCCCCAACCCTCTCCCCTGAAGGGGAGAGGGAGAACCTGAAGGGGACAGGGTTGTTGCCGGGGTGCTGCTCATGCGTACGAGATCCTCGGATCGAGCCATCCGTACACCAGGTCGACCAGCAGGTTGGCGAACATGAAGGAGAAGGCGGCCAGGAGGACGATCCCCTGGACCACCGTGTAATCGCGGTTGAGGATCGACTCGACAGCGAGACGGCCGACGCCGGGCCAGGTGAACACGGTCTCGGTCACAACCGCGCCTTCGATGATGCCTCCGACCTGGAGGCCGATGATCGTCACCACCGGGATGAGGGCGTTCTTGAGCGCGTGGATGAAGACCACACGTTGCCAAGACGCGCCTTTCGCCCGCGCGGTTCGGATGAAGTCGAGGTTGAGCACCTCGATCATCGAGGAGCGGGTGAAGCGCATGTTGATCGCCGCACCAGCGGTGCCCAACGCGATCGCAGGCAGCACTATGTGTCGCAGGTTCTGGTAGGGGTCCTGATTGAAGGGCACGTAGCCGCCGAAGGGAAACAGGCGAAGCGAGACCGAGAGGACGAAGATCAGGACGATCCCGATGAAAAAGTTGGGGATCGACACGCCGCCGACTGTGAAGCCTGTGGCGATGCGGTCGGCCAGCGAGCCGCGCCGCACTGCAGCGATAGTGCCGAGCGGGATCGCGACGAGCAGTGACCAGATCAAGGCGACAGCGCCGAGCTCGAACGTGGCCGGGAGCCGCTCGCCGATCGCGATGGTCACAGGTTGGTGGGTGGTGACGGACCGCCCGAGGTCCAGATGGACGATCTGCCCCAGCCAGACCAGGTACTGGATGTAGAGCGGCTGGTCGAGTCCGAGCCGATGGTGAATCGCCGCGATCGCCTGAGGGCTGCGGTCTTCGCCGAGGAGGATCAGGGCCGGGTCGCCGGGGGTGAGGTGGATGAGCATGAAGACGCCGATCGTCACGAGGAAGGCGACCGGCACCATCAGCGCCAGCCGGCGGACGATGTAGGCGGTCATGCCGTCAACGCGGTTTGGTCCGGGGTCGTCTTAGGTCTGCTAGCCCTTCCAGACCTCTGCCATCCGGATCATCAGATCGGGGTACAGGGTGAACTTGTGGATCTTGTTGTTCGAGATCTGGGCGCTGACTCCGAAGATCGTGAACACGTAGGGCGCGTCGGCCGCGATCTGCTTCTGAGCGTTGTCGTAGGCCAGCTTGCGTTTGCTCTGGTCCGCGTTCACACGGGCGTCCTCGAGCCAGGCGTCGACCTGCGAATTGCTGTACGAGCTGTCGTTGAAATCTCCGCCCGTGTGCCACCACGCGTACATGTTCCCGTCAGGGTCGATCCTGCCTGACCAGTTGACCCCGCAGGCCTGGAATTTGTGCTGCTGGCACTCTTGCTGGTAGGCGGCGAACTCCTCCGTCTGAATCTGCATCGTGATACCGGCCGCCGCAAGCTGCGACTGCATGAGCGCCGCCTGCTGCTGGTTCACGGGATCGGAGGTCGTCTTGTAAGTGAAGGTGAACCCGGTGGCGCTGGCCTTCGCCGCGACCGGGTCGGCTTTGTCGTAGATCTTCTCGGTGGGGTCGAAGGCCCAGCTGGAGGGCGGTATCGGTCCATAGCCAACGACGCCGATGTTGAAGTTGATGGTCTTCAGGATCTGGTAGCGGTCGATCGCGAGCGCCACCGCCTTTCTCTTCGCGGGGTCGTTGAAGGGCGCGGCGGCCGTGTTGAGCTCGAAGCCGTTGAAGCCGAGGGCCGGGATGTCCTTGTAGATGAATCCGGAGTCGGCCTTCAGGGTTGCGACATCCTTCGCGCCGATCGTGCGCGCGATGTCGATGTCACCGGTCTTCAGCGCCGCCACGATGGCGTTGACGTCGGGAATGGCGCGGTACGTGAGGCCGTCCAGGTAGGGCAGGCCGGCCTTCCAGTAGGTGGCGTTCTTCTTCAGGGTCATGTGGTCGTTGCGCTTCCACTCGACAAACTGGAAGGGGCCGCTGCCGCCGCCGGTGGGCGCGAGCGAGAAGTCCTGGCCGCCCTTCTGCACCGCGGCCATCGAAAGCATCATCCCGGCGCGGTCGACCAGCGTCGCGAGCAACGTCGCATCCGGCGTGCTCAGTTTGAAGTTGACGTGGGTTTCATCGACCACCTCGACGGAGGTGATGCTCTTCAGGTCTGACTTGCGGCGCGAGTTGGCCGCTGTCTTGTAGCGCTGGATGTTGTCCTTCACCGACTGCGCGTTGAAGGGCGTCCCGTCCTGGTACTTGACTCCGGATTGCAGCGTGAACTTGTTGTTCAGGGGGTCGGTGACGTCCCATGACTTCACCAGTCCCGGCTGGATCTTGAGCGAGGGATCGATGGTGAACAGGGAGTCGTAGATGTTGTAGAAGACCTCGCGCTCGACCAGCAGTGACGAGTCGAGCGGGTCTAGGGTGCGGAGCTCGCTCTCCAGGGCAATGGTGGCGGTGCCGCCGGCTTTAGGGGTGTCGGACTGGCTCGAACTTCCCGATGGCCCGCACGCGGCCACCAACGCCAGACCCGCGACCACGACAGCAATTCGTCTCATCCCACAGCCCTCCCCGGCTGACGCTCCGACTGCAAGTTCGCGATTAGCTTATCCGGACATTAACGCCTCGATCCTGTGTGTCAAGCACGAGATCGGGTGGCCGGCACCGGGTGGGTGCACCAAGCAATTCGCCGATTCTGGCGCCAAATTCGTGTAACCCCGCCAGCCATTGACGAATTCGGCGCCAAATTCGTGGAATGGGCGAGGCGCGCCTACTCCAGGTAGTCGCGGAGCTTCTTCGAGCGCGACGGGTGGCGAAGCTTGCGCAGCGCCTTGGCTTCGATCTGGCGGATCCGCTCGCGGGTCACGCCGAACCTCTTGCCCACCTCTTCCAGCGTGCGCTGGTGGCCGTCGATCAGCCCGAACCGCAGCTGCAGCACGCGGCGCTCGCGAGGGGTGAGAGTGTCGAGCACGTCCTCCACCTCGGAGTGCAGCATCGTGAGCGAGGCTGCGTCCTGCGGCGAGACAGCCTCGCGGTCCTCGACGAAGTCGCCGAGATGGGAATCCTCTTCCTCACCGATCGGCGTCTCGAGCGAGACCGGGTCCTGCGAAACCTTCACGATCTCGCGAACCTTCTCGGGCGTGATGCCCATCTCCTCGCCGATCTCCTC
>DASRWV010000135.1:0-8155 GCA_035687505.1 Nitrosotalea sp. | reverse complement strand
AAGCTCGAGCTGCTCGCCACGCCCGTCAGCATCTTCTGGCTCCTCGGAATGCAGAACACCGTGAACTTCCTGGACGGGGCCGACGGCCTGGCCGCCGGCGTCGTCTTCATCGTCGCCATCACCTTGATGCTGGCCGCCGCGGGATTGGGGCAGATTCAGGCGGTGCAGTTCAGTGGCGCGCTGGCCGGTACATGCGCAGGGTTCCTGATCTTCAATTGGTACCCCGCCAAGATCTTCATGGGCGACTCCGGCGCGCATTTTCTGGGCACCGCCCTTGGCGTCATCTCGATCCTCGGCGTGGCCAAGGTCGCAGTCGCGTTCGCGCTCGCCGTCCCGATTCTCGCTCTGGCCGTCCCGATCGCCGACACCGCCTGGGCGATCCTGCGTCGCGGCCGGCAGAGGGCGTCGATCGCCCGCCCCGACCTGCTCCACCTCCACCACCGCCTGCAAGCGTTTGGCCTGGACCAGCGCCAGACGTGCTTCGTCTTCTACACGGCGACCGCGCTCCTGGGCGCCCTGGGGCTGACCCTTTTCGGCCACGGCCGGATCCTCGCCGTCGTCACTGTGACCTGCGTCGTGCTCACCTCGACCGTCGCCGCGGACCTGCTGATGCACGCGGGCTGGCGAATCCGGGCGCCGTTCGTGCGGCGCCTCCTTGGAGAATCGGGTTCCCGATAGAATTCGGAGGGGCATGGAGCCCTCGCAGCGGTCAGGTCCTTCAGGGTCTGACATGGCCGGAATCGGGATCTATCTCGCGGCCGCGGTCCTGCTACCGCTGCTCGGCGGGGTAGCGCTCGACAACGCGCTGCATACAGCGCCGGTGTTTGTCCTCGTCGGGCTGTTCGTGGGTCTGGCGGCCGGTGCCGCGGGGATCTGGTTGAAGGTGAGGGAGCTCTCGAAATGAGGTCTGGCGGCGTGCTCAAGATGACGGTGACGGCCTGCGCTCTGTTGGCTGCGGCCATCGCGATCGGCTCCGCGCTTTTCGGTCACCTCTCACTAGGAATGGGCATCGGCGCGGGTCTTCTACTGGGCTCGCTCAACGGCTATCTGCTCCAGGCGCTGCTGGGGCGCGGCACCCCGATGGTCGCCGGCAGCCTGCTGCGGCTCGTGGTCTTCACCTCGGTAGTGCTGGTCGCAGCGCTGATGCTCGGTAGCGCCGCGTGGACGTTGCCTCTTGGCATCGGCCTCGCGCAGCTGGTCCTCGTCGGCGCGGGGATCCGCCAGGGACTGCGCGCGTGATCCACACCCAAGAAGCCGTTGGCAGCCACCCGACCATCGACCTCGGCTGCGGGTTGCTGTGCCGTTTCAACTACGACAGCCTGATCTCGAGCGCCATCGCCATTGCGGTAACGATCGCAATCGCCTTCTGGATTCGCTCCAAGCTGCAGGCGGGCGAACCGAGCAAGGTTCAAGCGGTATTCGAGTGGGGCTACGACCAGCTGCGCTCGCTGATCCGGACGAACGTCAGCGACGATGCGCTCTTCATCATCCCGCTGGCGATGACGCTCTTCCTCTACATCCTCATCGCGAACTGGATCGAGATCTTTCCGCTGGCGCTGTTCCCGGTGCTTCATGGGGCCAATGCGGACCTCAACCAGACGCTCGCGATGGCGCTGATCGTGATCGGTGTCGTGCAGTGGTACAGCATCAAGGTCCTCGGCTGGCGTGGCTACCTGATCCGATTCACCAAACCTTTCGAGCTCCCGCTGCCCGCGCGTATCGTTTTCACGCCGCTCAACATTCTCGAGGAGCTGGTCAAACCGGTGACGCTGTCACTCCGGCTCTTCGGCAACATCTTCGCCGGAGGTGTGATGATCGGTCTGATCGCAGGCTTCGGTACCCTGGCGCTGCCGGCCGTCGGCACGGTTGGCGGGACGATCATCGGCACGATCCTGCTCATCGTGTGGAAGGCGTTTGATGTCATCTTCATCGGGTTCATCCAGGCGTTCATCTTCATGCTGCTGACGGTCATCTACTTTGGAATGGCCCGCGAGGGTCTCGAACATCAACCCCATCATTAGGAGGACTCAATGACAGATCACGGACTCGTTCTCGCCGGCGCACTGGTCGCGTTCGGTCTCGCCATGGGCCTGGGCGCCATCGGCGCCGCAGTCGGCGACGGACTCGCGGGCAATGCCTTCATCAGCGGTGTCGCGCGCCAGCCCGAAGCACAGGGGCGCATGATCCCGTGGCTCTTCACCATCGTCGGTCTGGTTGAGGCGATGTACTTCATCAACCTCGCATTCGGCTTCGTGTTCCTGAACAGCGTTCCCAAGTAGCAAGTAGAGGGAAATAGAGATGTACCTCGCCGCCGCCGCGGGCGTCATCGAGATCAACGGGACGGTGATCGTCGAGCTGATCACGTTCCTCGTCATGCTCGCGGTCCTCGGCCGCTATGTCTATCCGGAGATCGTCAAGTTGGCGGAAGCCCGCCAGCGGGCAATCGCCGAGCAGTTGAAGGAAGCGGAAGAGGCGCGTGCTGCCGCCGAGGACCGGCTCAAAGAAGCCGAAGCGAAGTTGACCGACGCGCGCAAGACGGCGCAGGCCGTGATCGATGCCGCCAACAAATCCGCCGAGCAGCTGCGGCAGGAGATGCGTCAGAAGGCCGAAGAGGAGTCGAAGCGAACTGTCGAAGCTGCGCGCAAAGAGATCGAGGCGGAGCGGGACCAGGCGGTGCGCTCCGTGCGGAGCGAGGTCGCGGCGCTGGTCGTGGCGGCGACGGAAAAGGTCATCGGAGAGACGCTCGACGATCCAAAGCACAGGCAGCTCATCGACAAGGCGATTGCGGAGGTCGCGAGTGGCAACGGCAGCCGCTAGGCGCTACGCGCGTGCGGTCTTCGACCTGGCTCAGGAAGAGGGTCATCTCGAGGAATGGCGCGGACGCTTGTCCGTTCTCCACGACGTCCTCTCGGACGAGAGTGTCGCGGCGGTGCTGACCAACCCGACGATCCCCGTCGGCACGCGGATGGACCTGATTGCGGTCCCCTCTAAAGGTCTAGACGAAGAGGGGATCAACCTGGCCAAGCTCCTCATCGAATCGAATCGCGTCCGAGAGATCGGCGCCATCGTGGACGAGTACGAAGCGCTCGCCGACGCCGCGGCCGGCCGCGTCCGCGCCACCGTGACGACCGCCATCGAGCTCTCATCACACGATCGCGACCGCGTCGCGGATGAGCTTTCCAAACGCCTGGGCAAGGAGATCCGCCTGCATGTGTTGGTGGATCCGAAAATCCTGGGCGGCTTGAAGCTCCAGTACGGCGACCACCTCGTCGACGCCAGCGTCGCCACCCGATTGCAGCAATTGCGCCGCACCCTCGCGGCCTCATAGGAGTTAGCTAAGAAAGTGGGAATCAGCACGAAAGAGATCTCCGATGTCATCAAGGAGAGACTCAAGAATTTCGACGCCGGCACCGTCTCGACCGATGTCGGGCGCATCGTCGCGACCAGTGACGGCATCGCGCAGATTTACGGCCTGCAGAACGCGATGGCCGGCGAGCTGCTCGAGTTCCCGCACGAGACCTACGGCCTGGCCCTGAACCTCGAAGAGGACCAGGTCCGCGCCGTCATCCTCGGCGACTACGGCCATCTGCACGAGGGCGACGAGGTGCGCACCACGGGCCGTCTGCTCGAAGTTCCGGTTGGCGAAGCGTTGATCGGTCGCGTTGTCAATCCGCTCGGCATGCCGCTCGACGGCAAGGGGCCGGTCAAGACCACCAAGACGATGCCGGTCGAGCGGATCGCGCCGGGAGTCATCACGCGAAAGCGCGTGGACAGCCCTGTGCAGACGGGCATCAAGGCCATCGACGCGATGATTCCCATCGGCCGCGGCCAGCGTGAGCTGATCATCGGCGACCGCTTCACCGGCAAGACGACAGTGCTGCTCGACACGATCATCAACCAGAAGGGCAAGGACCTGATCTGCGTCTACGTGGCGATCGGGCAGAACGCGGCCTCGGTCGCGCGCGTCGCCGCGACCCTCGAGGAAGCCGGCGCGATGGAGTACACGATCATCGTCGCCGCCACGGCGTCCGACGCGGCTTCGCTCAACTTCATCGCCCCGTACGCGGGCTGCGCGATGGGGGAGTACTTCATGGAGCAAGGCAAGGAAGCGCTGTGCTGCTACGACGACCTGACGAAACAGGCGTGGGCTTACCGCGAGCTGTCGCTCAACCTGCGCCGCCCGCCCGGCCGCGAGGCGTACCCGGGCGACGTGTTCTACCTGCACTCGAGGCTGCTGGAGCGCGCGGCGAAGATGAGCGAGGCCAACGGCGGCGGCTCGCTGACCGCCCTCCCAGTCATCGAGACGCAGGCGAACGACGTCTCCGCCTTCATCCCGACCAACGTGATCTCCATCACTGACGGGCAGATCTACCTGCAGTCGGACCTCTTCAACGCCGGTCAGCGCCCGGCGCTGAACGTGGGTATCAGCGTGTCCCGTGTAGGCGGCGATGCACAGACCAAGGCCATGCGCCAGGTTAGCGGCCAGCTGCGCCTCGACCTCGCCCAGTACCGCGAGCTCGCGGCCTTCGCCCAGTTCGCCTCGGACCTGGACACGGCGACGCGAAACCAGCTCGAGCGCGGAGCGCGCCTCACCGAGCTGCTCAAGCAGGACAAGTACCAGCCGGTTCCTCTATCGGAGCAGGTTGCGGTGCTGTACGCCGGCACGCAGGGATTCCTCGACAAGGTTCCAGTAGCCCGAGTACGCGAGTGGGAGGCGGGGTTCGTCCGGTTCCTCAGGAGCGAGCGGGCCGATGTGCTGTCGGAGATCGACAAGAAGAAGGCGCTGGACGATGGCCTGTTCGAGCGCCTGAAGGCAGCGACCTCGACGTTCAACCACCAGTTCGGCGTCGAGGGCGCGACCGACGTACCCGATCCAGGTGCCGGCAAGAGCGAACCTCCTTCCAAGCCGCAAGCGCAGGCGAAGCCTGCTGCCAAAGCGGAACCCAAACCGCCCGCACCCGCAAAGCCGGCCAAGGTTGAGCCGGCCGGGCGCGCGCAGGGCGCATCTCCAAAGGCTGAGGCAGAGACATCCGAAGAAAACCGTCCTTCTCAGCTCAACCAGATCCGAGCCGCGATGGAAGACGCGCCGACGAAGCCGGCACCCGCCGCCGGGCCAGACAACGGAGAACCGAAACGCAAACCCGTCCCTAGAAAACCAAAGGGGAGCTAAGTGCCCGCATTCAGGGACATCGTCCGGCGGATCGACTCGATCCGGAACACGCAGAAGATCACCAAGGCGATGCAGGTCGTCGCCGCGACACGGCTGCGGCGCGCGCAGGCCGCGGTGCAGGCAACGCGTCCCTACTCAGAGAAGATGCTCGAGGTTCTGCAGACGACCGCCGAGCGCGCCACCGAATACAAGCACCCGTTCCTGGTGCGTCGCGAGGGCAAGCGCGCGGTGATGATCCTCGTGACTACGGACAAGGGGCTTTGCGGCGCGATCAACGTCAACAACATCCGGGCCGCAACTCGCTACATGAACGAGCACCACACCGAAGGGCAGCGCTACGTGACGATCGGCCGCAAGGGCCGCGATTTCCTGCTCCGTTACCGGCGCGACGTGATCGCCGAGGTGAGTGGGGTCTCTGACCGCCCGACCGTGGTCGAGGTCCTGCCGGCGATCACGGTGGCTCTGGAGGAGTACACCAAGGGCAACACCGACGCCGTGATCCTCTGCTACTCGAAATGGATCTCGACCATGAAGCAGGAGCCGGTCGTCCAGGTGCTGATCCCCGCCGAAATTCCGCAGCGCGAGAAAGCGGAAGGCAAAGCCGGCCCGAGCGCGGACTACATCTACGAGCCCGACCCTGAGTCGGTGCTCGACGGCCTGCTGCCTCGCTACGTCGAGACGCAGGTCTTCCAGGCAGTGCTGGAGAACAAGGCCAGCGAGTACTCGGCCAAGATGATCGCGATGCAGAACGCGACCAACGCCGCCGGCGACCTGATCGACGCGCTAACGCTATACGCGAACAAGGTGCGCCAGGCCGGCATCACGACAGAGTTGATGGAGATCGTTAGCGGCGCCGAAGCAATGCGGGCGTCGAGCTGAGGCCAGGAAAAAGGGAGGACAAATAGATGGCAAAGACAAAACACGCACCAGGCGACAAGAAGACCAAAGACGGCCACGTCAGCCAGGTGATCGGCGCCGTGGTCGACGTCCAGTTTCCGGCCGGTGAGCAGCCGGAGCTGTTCGAGGCGCTCGAGGTGAAAACGGGCGACGGCCGCATCGTCGTGCTCGAGGTCGAAGGCGCGATCGGCGACAACGTCGTGCGCACCATCGCCATGGACGCCACCGACGGCTTCCGCCGCGGCGACCCGGTCAGAGCGACCGGTGGTCCGATCTCGGTTCCTGTTGGCGTGGAGACGTTGGGGCGCATGTTCAACGTGATCGGTGCGCCGATCGACGACGAGCCCGCGCCGGAAGGCGTCACCCGCTGGCCGATCCACCGTCCCGCGCCGCCAGTGTCGGAGCAGCAGGCCAAGGTGGAGATCCTCGAGACCGGAATCAAAGTCGTGGACCTCATCTGCACATTCGCCAAGGGCTCAAAGATCGGGCTGTTCGGTGGCGCCGGCACGGGCAAGACCGTCATCGTGCAGGAGCTGATCCGGAACATCGCCTATCAGCACAAGGGACGCTCCGTGTTCGCGGGCGTGGGCGAGCGGACGCGCGAAGGCAACGACATGTACCACGAGATGCAGGACGCCGGCGTGCTCCCACAGACCGCGCTTGTGTTCGGCCAGATGAACGAGCCTCCGGGCGCCCGCGCACGAGTCGGCCTCACCGGTTTGACGATGGCGGAGTACTTCCGCGACGCGGAGGGCGCGGACACGCTGCTCTTCATCGACAACATCTTTCGCTACCTGCTCGCGGGGTCCGAGGTGTCGGCGCTGCTGGGCCGCATGCCTTCCGCCGTCGGCTACCAGCCGACGCTCGCGACCGAGATGGGTGAGCTGCAGGAGCGCATCACCTCGACGAGCAAGGGTTCGATCACATCGGTCCAGGCCGTCTACGTTCCGGCTGACGACTACACGGACCCGGCGATCCAGACCGTGTTCGCCCACCTCGGGGCCACCGTGCGTCTCGAGCGATCGCTGGTCGAGATCGGGATCTACCCCGCGATCGATCCTCTTGGTTCGTCGAGCCGGTTCGTTGAGCCCTCGATCGTCGGCCAGGAGCACTACGACACTGCGCAGGGCGTCAAGAAGACGATGCAGCGCTACAAGGATCTTCAGGACATCATCGCCATCCTCGGCATGGAGGAGCTGTCGGACGACGACAAGCAGGCAGTGTCCCGTGCGCGCAAGATCCAGCGATTCCTCTCCCAGCCATTCAACGTCGCCCAGCGCTTCACGGGACGCGAGGGCAAGTCGGTGCCGATACGCGAGACCGTGCGCGGGTTCAAGGAGATCCTCGATGGAAAGCACGACGACCTGCCGGAGCAGGCGTTCTACATGGTCGGCACCATCGACGAAGCGCGTGCGCAAGGTGAAGAGATGAAAAAGCGTCAAGCGTCGTAGATGAAATACCCCCTGCGGGTCGTGAGCGTCGAGCGAAGCCTCTTCGAGGGCGACGTCGAGTTCATCATCGCCAACGGCGCAGACGGAGAGCTTGGCGTTCTCGCCAGGCATGCTCCGCTCATGACGATCCTCAAGCCTGGGCCGCTCAGAATCCAGGAGACGATCGGAGGACCAGAGCAATTGCTGTTCGTCGGTGGTGGCTTCCTCGAGGTGCTGCCCGATCGCGTCACCGTGCTTGCCGACGTCGCCGAGCACGCTGACGAAATCTCGATCGAGAAGGCCGAAGAGGCACGACGCCGCGCGCAGGAGAGACTCGCCGGAACGCTCACCACGGCTGAAGAGACCGAGTTCCAAAATGCGCTCGCGATGGCGGAAGCCCGTCTGCGCCTGGCGCGTATGCGGAGAACTTAAGCACGGCACAACACGCGCTGCGGATCACGGGTGGAGCGCAGCTGGCGGGGAGCATCTGCATCAGCGGATCGAAAAACGCCGCCCTTCCCGAGATGGCGGCAGCCATCCTGACCAAAGAGCCGATCACGCTGAGCAACGTGCCCAAGGTGACGGACACCCTTCTCATGGCCGAGATCCTCAGCCGGCTCGGCGGCAGTGCGGAGGGCCAGGGCACCGTCGTTCTGCA
>DASRWV010000134.1:0-24690 GCA_035687505.1 Nitrosotalea sp. | reverse complement strand
GGGCAAAACGCCCGAGCCGCTGGATGTAGGACACGTAAGCGGGGTGCTCCCACATGTGCTCGAGATGGCTGACCCAGCCCGGCACCACGATCAGGTCGAACGGTCCGGAGCCGAAGACCTGGAAGGCGATATTGACTCCGTTTCGGCGCGCGTATTGGGTTGGCGGGTGGTGAGCCGACTTGGGGGTTGGCGTCTCGATCGAGCCACGCCGGGCCGTCTCCGACGCCTTGACCCAGGCTGCGATGTCACGGCGCGAGTGGAAGCCAAGCTTGTTGCGAATCTGTTCGACGTGGTATTCAGCAGTGCGCTCGGAGACGACGAGCCGCTCCGCGATCTCGCGGTTCGTGAATCCGTCGGCTACCAGCTCAGCCACCTGCTTTTCGCGCCGGCTTAGTTGGGCTCCAGCCATCCCCTGGCCCACATGGCGAAGGGTAGCGCTTAAATCCGCACCAAAACTGGTACTAAAGCCGGTACTCAAACCGGTAGGCGCCCCAGTGGCGGCGGGCAAGTTGAGGGCTAGCCTGCGATCTAAGGCAGCCCTCACAGCACGCTCTCAAGGCCAACGACGCGCTAACCGCCGCCGGATTTTAGAGGAGGTCGTCCGTATGCAGCTCCAGGTCCAACTTCGACGCCTGATCCGATCGTTCGCCGCGTTCGTTACCGCGGCTGCATTGCTCCTGGTCCTTACTGCCTCGTCGGCATTGGCTTCCGAGACGAAGACCTTTACCGGGCAGAAGGAATGCGGGCCGCCCGCCTCTCTGATTTCCCCTCCGGCGCGGGGAGGCTATTGCGTCATCACACGCTCGAGCCTCAAGATTCTGCGGGACGCGACGGTCTACTACACGGATGCAACTCTCGTTGCCGGAGTTCTCCGTAGTCCGGTGACGCTGGTGACAGATGACGAAGACAGCACTGCGACCGGGCAATGCACTTATCACCGACCTACGTTGACTACACCTGGATACGGCCTCTGCACGTATTGGGGCGGGACGGGTAAGTTGGCTGGGTTTCACGCCAACGTGATGGTCGGGCCGCCGATTCGTCCAGGAGTGTTCTCGCTATCAGGAACTTACTGGTTCGATCGTCACAACAACGATGACAAGTCATGAGCAACGCAGTACGGCTCAGCTGCTGGTCGGCGGTCGTCGGCGCCGCCATCTCAACCGTTGCGATCCTGGTCTTCTCGGTCTACGTGCCCGGCCACGCTCTTGATGGCGCGAAAGCGCAAAGCGCCGGCTTCATCGTCATCAACATCGCCGGCGCGACCGGCATGACGCTGCTTGTCTATGGACTGCCCGGCGTGTATGCGCGCTGGCGCGAGGGCTGGGGCGGACTTGGGTTGGCCGGGATAGCGCTGATCGCGCTCGCGGCGATGATCTTCGGCTTCGTGTCTCTGATGGCGGCCACGATGTACTCATGGCTGGGCTCGGTGGCGCCGGATCTGTTCAAAGACCCGAACCCCGCGCCGCTCGTCAGCCTGGTCTTCCTGATCTGGCTCGTAGCGATCATGGCCGGCAACGTCCTGATGGCGATAGCGATCCTCCGCGGCCGGTTTGCCCCGCGTTGGGTCGGCTTCGTGCAAATCGGCTCCGCCGTGATGTCCCTTGTCTATCTCGCAGCGGCGCTGACACCGCCCAGCGTGCCGGTCTCTCTCGTCGGAAGCCTGGGCCCCATCCTCCTCTGCGTCGCACTTGGATATCTCGGCTACACCGGAGCGTCGGAGACGCGGGCTTTCCGGGCCGAACCCGTGTCAAGCATGCGGCAGAGGGCATGAGCATGGAATGCAAGGTCCGCGACATCACCATGACGTACGACGAGGCCGGCACCGGTACACCACTGCTGGTCCTTGACGGATGGGGCTACAGCGGGCATCTCACGATGATTGGGTCCGAACCTGTATACGAGAGTCGAACCGGCTGGCGGCGCCTGTACCCAGAGCTGCCAGGTCATGGCAAGACCCCAATGCCGACGTGGTTGAAAGCCCCCGATGACATGCTCGACGCATTGCTCGAATTCATGGAGGCGGTTGCACCTGGCGAGCAATTCGCGGTGACGGGAGCTTCGTGGGGAGCGTATCTAGCCCTCGGCCTGCTCCATCGCCGCCCCAATCAGCTCGTCGGCATGATGCTGGACATTCCAGGACTGGGCCGCCTTGGGGGCGACACACCAACAAAGCAGGTGATCAGGCGCGATCCGGAGTTTGCAGCTGCGCTCCAACCCGGAGAGGAATGGATGGGCCATGTCCTCGTTGTGCAGACCCGCGCGATGGTCGACACGCTGCGCGCCCTGATGGCGTACTGGACACCGCTAGACCCGGCGTTCGCTCCGACACTGCAGGGAAAGTCGTTCTCGTTCGACGCTCACATTCTCTCCGAACCTTTCACGGCCCCGACCTTGTTCGTAACGGGGCGTCAGGATCACCTCGCGGGCTACAAAGACGCGTGGTCGATCCTCGACAGCTTCCCGCGGGGCACCTTCGCCGTGTTGGACCGCGCCGGCCACCTGCTTGACTTCGAGCAGCCGGTGCTGCAGAAGGCGCTCATTAACGAGTGGCTGGATCGAATCGAGGAATACACGACGCAGAAATCCCAGCCTCAAGAGCCGGCCGCTCCGGAAGAAGACACGTCAACACCCCGGCTGTCCCCTGACCAGGTTGTCGCGGCGCTGCCCACGAGCCTGGTGCCGGCGATGGCCACCAATGCAGTCGTCCAGTTCGACCTGTCGGGGAAGGCGGGCGGCAAGTGGTGGGTGAAGATCCACGACGGCACTGCCGAGTCCGGAAAGGGTCAGCCGTCGGAGGTCGCGGACCTAACCTTTCTCGCCGACGCCGGCGACTGGGTGAGGATCATGACCGGTGAGCTCGACGGTGTGTCCGCCTTCATGCAGGGAAAGCTGCAGATGAAAGGCGACAGGACCCTGGCGATGAAATTTCAGTCGATGTTCACGACGCCCAACTAGTCCGCAGGCTACCCCCCGGTCTGGTGCTGGGCCTGCTCCTCTTGCGTCATGTCGGGGGCGGGCTCACCGCCTCTGTACTGGTCGTTGACCTGGACGACGTCCTCGCCGGGCGCCTGATCGCTGCTCTGCGGCTTCGGTGTTGGTTGGGGTTCAGGAACTTTGCGTTTGCGACGGGGCATGCCCAAACCGTACACCGACCCGCGGCATAGACTCGATTTGTGGCAACGGAAGACGACACCGCTGTCGAGCTTCTGCAGTTCGAACACACGGATGAGTTCGAGGGCGAAGCTCACGGCGCGAGTGTCTCTTTCATCCTCGTCGACATGCCGCCGGGTGAGGGCGTGCGCCTTCATACACACCCTTACGCCGAGATCTTCATCGTGCAGGAGGGCCACGCGAGCTTCACTCTTGGCTCCGAGACGATCGACGTGGTGGCGCCACGAACTCTGATCGGGCCGGCCAACGTGGCGCACGGATTCACGAATGTCGGTGAGGTCCGCCTCAAGCAGGTCGACATCCACTTGAGCCCGAAATTCATCACTGAGTGGCTCTAGTCTCGGTCTCCTCGCGCGTCCTGACTAACGGGGACGAACGCCACCAGGCAACGCCGATCGCGGCATTGCATGTGCCGAGCACAAGGTAGAGGGTCCACGCCAGGCTCCCCAATCCGGCGAGCACGACCATTTCGACGGACACCCAACCGATCAGGGCCAAACCGACCGCGACCGCGGCAAAGGGAGCTAGCGCCTGCCGGCGGATGGTGATGACTGCGGCAACAAGCGGGGCAACACCGACAAAGGTGAACAGGATGATCCCGGGCAGCAGGTAGGAGGGAAACGGCGACCCTGCTAGCAGGCTGGTGGGCATCCCAAGTATGTGGCCGTCGGGTCCAAGGATGAGCGCACCTCCGCCAAACAGGGCGCCGAGGCCGAGGAAGATCTCGAGCGCAACGGCGAGGCGCGCGATCCACGGAAGCGGCAGTGAGGTCGATTGATGTTGCGCAGAACGAATTCGGAAACCCATCACTTATGAACCTATCCGTGGATCCGCGTCTCGTCACGGGTCGTCCGGCCTACGATTCGAAGGACAGTCGCCTCTCCACTCCGCAGCGCGACCCAGGCCAGCGCCGCGCTTACGGTCAAAGCAACAACGAATACGGCGATCAGAGGCATCGCCAGCGGCTGTCCGTCAATCGCCATGAATATAGTCATGAGCAGGACGCTCATCGAGAGCAGCGACACGAAGGTGAGGAAGGGAACTGCGAGTCGCACTCCTCCTGGCTTGCCGCGCAGGAGTCGCAGCGCAGCGACTACAGCAATTGGTATGACAAGTCCGAGATCCAGGACATAAGGCGGATTCATCGGCCATCCGGCCGCTGCCAGCCCGGCTGGTAGCTTGCCGCTGATCACAGAGCCCGTGATTTCGCGCAGCCAGGTCAGAGCGAACAGGGCAGCGATGACGATCATGAAGCCGGCCGTCAGCCTTCGATAGAGGTGTCCCTCGGCCAGTCTTTCCGTCTCCTGATCGTCGAGCGAGGCGAAGCCGGTGATGAAGGACCAAACACCAAAACCCAGCACCGCGATGTAGAGCAGCGTCGCTGCGTTGAGCACGATGAGAAAGGCGTACGTCACGAAGCTGTAGAGGAGATACCCAAGAGCGCCGACAGCAACCAGCCGGCCGCGGACCGATCCGCGAATTGACCATGTAAGTCCCAGGCCAAGGGTCAGCACGGCGATCAGGTTGCCGATATCGAAGCCATGTGACTGCGCGATGACGACATTGGGATCTCTGTACACGCCAGGAATAAAGCCGGCGATTGAGGCTAGGGCAGCCACAACCCCGGCCATTGCCGCAAGCCGTTCGGAAACCGAGAGCGCGCGAATGACTTTCATGTCAGCCCTCATGGTTCCACTCGCCCCATAACCGTTCCAGTGCCACATGGCCCGTAACCGCCGGGACCCATCAGCGAGAACGCCTGCTCGTGCTAGGCCGCGATCCCACCAACCAGGCGGCCGACTGTTGCTGTGACAGCCATTGCCAATCCGCCCCCTACGCAGACTCTTACTGCCGCGCGCAGAATCGGCGCGCCTCCCGCACGGGCCCCGGCAATCCCAAGCGCAACCAGAGCAAGGAGGGCACTCACCACTACCGCCGCGGTCCGAGCGCCGGTCGGGACCAGCAGGAAAGCGACTATCGGCAATACAGCTCCGGCCGTGAAGCTGAGCGCCGAATAGAGCGCCGCCTGGACAGGACGAGCCTTGATCGCAGCCATGCCGAGCTCGTCACGGGCATGTGCGCCGAGTGCATCAGAGGCGGTGAGCGCTTCGGCGACCTTGGCGGCCAATTCCGGTGAGAGTCCACGTTTGACGTAGATCGCGGCCAGTTCTTGCTTTTCGCCCTCCGGATGCGCCTTCAGCTCTTTGCGCTCCTGGTCGAGATCTGCCCGCTCAACATCTCGTTGTGAGCTGACCGATACGTATTCCCCGGCGGCCATCGCCATAGCCCCTGCGACCAGCGCGGCTACGGCCGCCGTGAGCACGAAACTCGTGGGGGCTCCGGATGCGATTACACCGATTGCGACGCTCGCGACCGAAACGATTCCATCGTTGGCACCGAGCACGGCGGCTCGTAGCCATCCGGCACGCTGCCCCCTGTGGCGGACTCTGGCGACGGTACCCAACGTGCGCAGTCTATCCACGCCCGTACGGGATACCTTCGAACCGACGGTTCAGGCGATGCTCGAGCCGTTGGCCAACTTCTGGATTCGGTGCGTTTGGCACCAAACCGACCTAATCCGAAAGTGATTCGGTGCGTTTGGCGCCAACAGTCCGAATCGTGGCCCTAACAGGCCCTTCAGGCGGCCGGTTCGAGGATGTTGATCGCGACGTCGATGTTGCCGCGGACGGCGTTCGAGTATGGGCAGCGCTTTTCCGCCGCGGACACGAGCTCTTCGGCCAGGGCCCGATCGTGGATCGACGGCAGCTTGACGTCGAGCTCAGCGGTCAGGCCGAACCGGTTCTCGACAGGGCCGATGCCGATCCTTGCCGTGACGATCGAGTCGTCGACCACCAGGTTCTTGCGCCGCGCGACGCTCATGATCGCGTTCTGAAAGCAGGCCGCGAACCCGGTCGCGAACAGCTGCTCCGGATTGGTGCCCGGCCCTCCGTCGCCGCCCATCTCGGTCGGAGAGGAAAAGTCGACGTCCAAACGGCCGTCGCTGGTGCGCCCGTGGCCCTTGCGGCCGCCGGTTGCGGTCGCCTCCGCCGTGTACAGGACCCGAATTTGTTGAGTTGGCGTTGTGCTCATGGAAGAAGGATAGGAGCCGTTTCGGCGCCTGGCGTGGCAAGATCCCTGGGGCCGGGTATCAGTTAAAAGCGCTGGATCGCGGGAGTGGGAGATGCCATACGAAGAGCTGAAGAAGCGGCAGAGCGCGATGTGGGGCAACGGCCCGTACCAGCGTGTCACGGTGACGATCGCAGACATCCACGAGCTGATCGTCCCTCGCCTCAAGCCGAAGCGAGGCGAGCGCTGGCTGGATCTGGTGTGTGGCACTGGCGCTGTCTCGGAGCGCGCGGCACGCGCGGGTGCCGAAGTGGTGGGTATTGACCTGGCTCCCGTCCTGATCGAGACGGCGCGCGAGCGAGCGAGGGAGCAGGGGCTGAAGATTGATTTCCGCGTCGGTGATTGCGAGCGCCTCGACGGCGTCGACGACGCGAGCTTCGATGTGGTTTCGTCGACGTGCGGGATCATGTTTGCGCCGGATCACGAAGCGACCGCGCGCGAGCTCGCGCGAGTCGTTCGGCCCGGAGGGCGGTTGGGTCTCGCCAACTGGACGCCCCAAGGCGGGGTGGGCAGGATGTTCGGCATGATGGCGCCCTTTCAGCCGGGACCGCCTCCCAGCAGCCCCTTCGACTGGGGGCGTAAGGAGCGCGTTCGCGAGCTGCTCGGTGACGCGTTCGAGCTTGAGATCGAGGAGAAGGTCTCAACTCTGGTCACTGCCGATGGCGAAGAGTACTGGCAGCTGTTTGTCACGAGCTACGGACCGACGAAAACGCTCGCGGAGTCGCTGCCCGAGGACCGTCGTGAGGAGTTTCACCGCGCCTGGGTCGACTTCATGGAAAGCGAATATCGCGATGGTGACCACATCGCGCACACGCGCGAGTATTTGCTGATCGAAGGAACCAGGCGCTGACTTTGGCTTAAGGGCTGGAGCCGCGGTCCGCCGAGACTTTCTCGATTGCCTCCAGCTGGCGCATCAGCGTCCGGCGCTCTGAGACGCTCAGGCCCGATAGGAGGCGATCCTGCACGCGTAGGCCCAGGACGACGCCACGTTTGAGGGCTCGCTTACCCGCCACCGTCAACGTCGCCAGGAGGATGCGGCCGTGAGTCGGGTGCCGGTTTCGGCACAGGAGCCCTGCTGTCTCGAGGCCTTTCACCAGCACGTTCAACGTCTGCGCGCTCATTCCGAACTCTCGCGCCAGGTCTGACGCCGAGAGCTCACCCTGGCGGTCGATCTCCGCCAGGACCGCGTACTGAGGCGTGGTCAATCCGGTCGCGGCCAGGTCAGCGTCGAGCCGGGTCCGGACCGCGTGTTGGGTATGCCGCAGTTGGACCAGGAAGTCAGGTTGAGGTGGAATAGCGGGCCTCCTCATGGCGTTTGTTTCAGTGTACTGAAACGTTAGGAGGTTGCACGATGGACGCTCACACAGCGGCAGTTGGACTACCCGATCGTGGCCCCGGTCCTCTTTTCGGTTCCACCTGGATCAAGCGGATCTTGGTCGCCGCGGACGGATCGCCCGCCAGCGTTCAAGGCCTCCAGCAGGTGGCGAACCTCGCCGCCGGAATCGGAGCGAAGGTCGACGTTGTCTACGTCCGGCACTTTCCCGGCTCCGCCCTGGTTGCCGCCGGCGTCGGCGACCCGTTATTGGTCGAAGCCCTGGAAGAGCAGGAGTCCGACGTCAGGCAGGACGTCCTCCGAACGATGGGCGGAGCAGGCGTTGCCTGGGAGTTCGTGGTTCGGGTCGGAAGCCCAGGCGAGGAGATCGTGAAGTTCGCCAACGAGAGCGGCTCCGACCTGGTTGTGGTCGGTAGCAACCGACACAGCTCGCTGCACAACCTGCTGCTCGGCTCCACCGCAGCTTACCTCGCGACCCATTCGCGAGCGCCGGTCCTGGTCATGCGATCAAGGGTCGCCGCACCCGCGGTACAGGAGGCGATCAGGTGAGCACGTTCGATGGCTCTTTTCCCGCCGAGCCATCACGCGCATATAGAAGGCGGGAGATGGTCGAGTCGAGCCCGCAGGGGAGCGCCCGGCACCGGCCAGCAGGTTCTCGAGGCGTACCCCGTGGAGGTAAGCAGCCATGACTGCTTGGAGGCGGTGGCAGGACTACGCCACCATAGTGTTCGGCGTCCTTCTCTTCATCTCGCCGTTGGTTTTCGGTGAGACCTCGCTGGCCGTTGCCGCGGGGAGCGCGTACGTGCTGGGCGTCTTGCTCGTCCTGTCGGGGATCGTGAGCGCGGCGATCCGCGACACCCGGCGCTCGCCAATCCTTTACGTACCTGGCGTTCTAGCCGTGGTCACGTTTTTCGCACCCTTCGTCCTCGGGTTCTCCGGGGTGACCGGGATCGCGTGGACAGCCTGGGTGATGGGAGTCTTGACCCTGGCCGTCGTGGCCACCGTGGTTTCGGGTAGCCGGACCCAGATGAAGACCGCCTGAGGGAAATTCGTCGAAGGGCGGGGTTGGCTCGTGCAAGCCCCGCCCTTTCTTTGTTAGGGTTTCCGGAGAGGAAGTAGGGGGAGATTTCCCGGCGGAAATTTCACTACTTGGGGGTCGATATGGCTGTATTGCGCAGGCGCGTGGTGGCTGCCACGGGCCTTGGTTGCGTTGTCATTGCCACTGCTGCGGTCGGAGCGAGCCTACCTCTGGCTGCTCTCGGGGCCAGCCCGCCTACGTACAGCGTCGCGAACGTAGGTGCGTATGGGGGCGAACCTTCAATTGCCTCGGACACCCTCGGGCAGCTCTACGAGACCACGCCCGAAGGCGGAACGCTCACATACACCTCAACCGACCGCGGGACGACCTGGAAGCAGGTCGCCACCGCCGACCCGAAGAGCGGCGACGACTGCCTCGCAACTGATCAAGCCAACGCGGTCTACCTGTGCAACCTGGCCGGCACCCCCGGAGCGCTCCCGCTTCAAGCGGACGTCTGGAAGTCGGTCAACCACGGCGCGAGCTGGACGCAAGGCAAGCCATTTCTTCCTCCCGTGCTGTGCGGAACGAGCTGCAGTCCGTTCGGGGTCGACCGGCAGTGGGTGGCGGCGTCCATCCTCCCACCGGCCACCACTACTTCCCAGGCGGAGGTCGTCCTCGTGTACCACGACTTCTACGGACCGAGCCAGATCTGGGTGAATATCTCGCATGACGGAGGCGCGACGTTTGGCCCCCCGCAAGACGTCCTCATGGAGCCGAAGGTAACCAGGGGCGCGGTGACCGGCACGCTGGTCGCGCAGGGCTACACGTTCTGCAACACCATTCCGGCTGGAGTGGGCATCGCTCCCCCGGGTACTCCGCACGCGGGACGCATCTTCGTCGCGTGGGTCGCCGCCGACCTGGCGCAGAACGCCACCACAGGCTGCAACGTCAGCATGCTGCAGGCCTTTCACACACTCTGGATCTCCTACTCGGACGACAACGGTACGACGTGGACGCCACAGCTGGCGTACGACGCAGGCCTCGGGCACGATGCTTCGACGCCATTCGTCGGGTTCACCCTGGACAACCAGGGCAATCCGTACTTTGGATTTGCCGTCAACCTCAACTCCAACCCCGTGATCTGTTCGGCGAAGTCCCTCGCCGGCACCGTGCAGTCAGACACGTCATGCGAGTACGACATGTACGTGGTCTGGTCGGCCAACGGCGGCACTGTCTGGAACGGTGGCGGGGGCTTCATCGCGGGCAGTGCGCGTAAGCCGTACCGCGTCAACCCTCTGAGCGAGACGGGCACGCACTTCTTCCCGGCGATCGCCGCCGGTAATCCAGGCCAGGTGGAAGTTGCGTATCTCCGCGCTCCGGAGATTGTCCCGACGGGTCCCTTTGGCAAGACCAATCCCGGCGGGTGCGCAGGGCCGGCCACGGGCAATGTGCCGATGTACCCTCTGTGCAGCTGGAACCTCTACGCAGCTCAGTCTCTGAACCTCACGTCAGGTGTTGACGGTGCGACCTGGGCGATCACGCAGATCACCACCACTCCTATGCACATCGGAGACATCTGCAACCTGGGCATCGCCTGCGTGCCCACTATCTCCAACCGCCACCTGCTCGACTTCATCAGCGAGACGCTGGACCCGCTGGGCTGCGCGCACATCGCCTACCCCGACGACAACACTGTCAACAAGCTCCGCGTCGCCAACCAGACCTCGGGATGCCTCCCCAGGTCCACCGGAGGTGGGGGAGAGAACTAACAACCTAGGGCCTGGGCCGGCAGCGAAAGCCGGCCCATGCCCGTCTCCTGGGCGTACGCTCTTTGCCGGAAGGCATGGGCGAACAGCAAGACGGTGTCGTCCTGGTCGTGAGCTGTGCATGCGGAGTCGTGATGCGCGGGACCGAGAGTGAGCTCGTCCCGATGGTTCAAAAGCATGCGCGTGAATCGCACAACATGAACCCGACGCGCGAGGACGTGCTGTCCAGGGCAAGACCAGAGTCCTGATGGCCGACACGCGGCCGTGGGGCACCGAAGGTCCGGTCCAGGCCGAGGTCTTCGTGGTGCGCATGCGTGGCGATCGCCTCGAGCTGACCGGGCCGTGCGGGCCAGACGCCTGGTACATCGAGTCGCACGATGACGACGATCCGATGGAGGTCGTGAAGCGCCTGTCGACCAACCTCATGGGCCCGCCGCTTTTGGTCCACTCGACGTCCTGGCGGCGCGGTCCTGGCGGTGTGTTCCTGACTTTCGTAGTCGTCGTGGGCGAGAATCAGGCGACCGAGCTGGCCTCGCAGCCCATCAGTCGGACCGAGCTGGCGAGGAACTCAGCCACTGAGGCGGCGACGGGCATCGGGACGTCCCAGGTGGTCGAGCATGCGCTGCGGCACGTCGCCTGGCTTGCCCAGGACGACGACGCGGTCAAAGCAGCTCTCTCGCCTGCCTGGCTCGCCGCCTTGGCCGGCTACGTCCCAGAGCCCTTTCGCCACCTCGGCTAGAGAAATTCACCTCCCTCTTATGGGGGGTGGAATCTGGCCTGGCTCAGCCCGCCGCTTTCATCGTTTCGAGCATGTAGTGGCGTAGCCGCGTGCCCGTCTGCGCCCACAGGCGATCGGCGATTCGGTCGTCCGCGCACAGCGCGCGAAACTGCTCCGTGCTCGCCACCAGTGCGCGCACCGGCGTCACCGCCGTCACGGTCGCCCAGGCCGGCCGGCCGTCGAGCATGCTTGGCACGCCGACCAGTCCGGGTGGGGAGACGCGCTCGAGCAGCTTGCCGCGCATGGTCAGAGCGAGCTCACCTTCGACCACGATCCACAGGGCATGGTTGGACTTTCCCTCGTGGATCACTGTCGTACCGGCGTCCACGCGGGCTTCATCGAAGTTTCGCGCGATGGCGTCGAGCTCTTTCCGCGACATCCCGGCAAAGACGGAGAGGTGGCCGATGGCACGAACCTTGTCGGTCGAGGTCAGCGGCTCGCTCGTAAGTCCGACCATCTGAGCGGTTTCATCAAGGAACAGCACCGGCACCTCGAGCTTTCTCTGGAGACGTCGATCGCGCCTCAGCCAGGGCAATACGGACCTGGTCCTCGAAGTCGCAAGAACAGCGTGCGCCCGCTCAGCCTGGACCACAGATGCAATCTCTTCGGCCACGCTGCCAAACCTCACGAGCTTGGTGTTCGAATGGTCGCGGCCGCGCAGGAATCGTGACCTCAACTTTTCGAGCTCGAACTTCGCATTGTTTTCCATCAGCTGCATGATCTGCCACGGCAGAATCACGGCACCGTTGTCGATGCGAGCCTTTGTCACTTCCGGCAGGACGCGCACAAGCGTCACCGAGCAACCTTTTGCGTCGGCGTACTCACGAGCCTTGCCCACAAGCGCGGCATCAGTCGGTTCGCCATCAATCAGAACGACGAGAGTCCCAGGGTCCATGGTGATCGACACACTCCTTGACATTGATTTCCAGATCACTCAGCCGGCCATCGCTTCGACGCCTTCTGTTTCTGCGCTCCACAGCAGCGGAGAACAGATGAGGACGTCGGCCGTCGCGATGTTGGTCGCGAGCGGCACATTTCTCACGTTGCAGATGCGCATCAGCGTTTGAATGTCCGGATCGTGTGGATGCTTGTCGAGCGGATCGACGATGAAGAGGACAGCGTCCACCGCTCCTTCCACAACTCGGTTTGCGATCTGAACGTCGCCGCCGTGCGGTCCCGATTCCAAACGCTCTACCACGAGCCCAACTTTCTCCATGAGCAATCGGCCGGTGGTGCCGGTTGCGATCAGGTGACATCGCTTCAATCGCTCACGATTGAACGTCGCAAAAGCGACCAGATCCGCCTTCTTGCCATCGTGCGCAATGATTGCGACGCGGGGCATCCGAACGCCCGGCGACTCATCGTTGGTTCTCATAGGTGTAGCAACACTTTGACGCAGCATGTCATTCCATGGTCACATGCAATGCACCCGAAGTTGGTGCCACTTCTGTATTCAACTAACACCAAATTGATCTCTTTGTCGCGCTTGTGCCAGGCATTGCCCGACATTCTCTGACGCACGAATTAAGCGCTCGAAGGCGCGGGATTAACGGATGGCTGCTCGTACCTGCTTCGCGACCGCATCGGGAGTGCCGTATACATCCGCCGCCGTGAATCGCAGCAAGCGATAGCCGGCGCCGATGAGGCCGTTTTGGCGGCGGTTGTCATCAATGAGCCGATCACGATGATTGCCGCCGTCGTATTCGATGGCCAAGCGCTGAGTGCGATAAAGCAGGTCTGGACGGCCGAGGGGGTAGCCGTGATCGTCGTGGATCGAACCTTGAACCTCCGGCCGCGGTAGTCCGGCAAGCACGAGGAGCATCCGTAGCCGCATCTCCATTGGGGACTCGGCCTTCGGCTCGGCCAGCTCGACAACGCGCCGCAGCCGAGCGATGCCTCTGGCTCTCGGATGCTCGGCAACATATGCACGCAGTTCGGCGATCGTAACCAGCTTCGCATGCAACAACATGTCCGCCGCGACCACTCCTTCATTCAATCGATCTCTTCCTCCTAGGTCCACGACCGTGCGGAGTGCCGAAGCGGTCGGTAGACCTCGCCGCAGCACGATCTCGTCGCCGGCGAAGTAGGCACGCCGCACGGATGTGCCTGCCAGGCGACTGATGCCGCTAGGCTTTGGGATGGTCACCTCGATTGGATCGCAAGGCATTACGTCCAGTCCGTGTAGCCACGCTGCGGTGTAACCGGAAAAGGCAGATCCCGCCGGCAATCGCCTCGCGATAGCGTTGAGCCTCAGTTGTGGACTCTCCATCAGTCCCGCCCAGCGATAGAGACCTGAGCCCAGTCGCCGATAGGCGGCGCCCCGCAGCTGGCCGCGCGTGATTCCCACGCGGCTCGCTTCTTCAATCGTGAATGGCCCAGTCCTGAGTGCGGCAGGCACCGAGGGTTTTACTGGCACCGAACCAGGATGGCTACCGCGGCCCAATCGGCCAACGTTGGTTGTTAACGACCACATGTGTGCCGAATTCGCTGTATCCCTGGCCTGGGATACGACCATTTGAGCCCACATGCGGAATCGCCGGACCCGTTTAAGTGAGCTCTCCGCGTCCCCCCAGCAAAGACATGCGATAGATCTCGAGAACGCCGGAGCGTCCCCGAACCGATGACCGAGTCGTCAGCTCGCTCTGCAGCATTCCGGCCACCGCGCGGTAGACAGTCCCCGTCATCATCACCTCGCCGGCACCAGCATCCATCACGAGCCTCGCGGCGACGTTGACTGCATCGCCCAGGACGCCGAGCTCAGACCGTGCGGCCGACCCTACCGCGCCGATCACCACAGGTCCCGACGCGATGCCGACGCCCACGTCCAGTCGAAACCCCCAGTCGCCGGCGAAGCGGCGATTCAACGCTTCATTGGCCCCGACGATTCCGATCGCTGCGGCCATAGCTCGATTCACGTGGTCGGGTTGGTGACCGCTTGCGCCGAAAGTCGACATGACTCCGTCACCGACGAACTTCTCGACCACACCCCCGCAGATCGCGATCGACCTGATGATCCGCTTGAGGTGCGCGTTGAGCACGTCGAGCAGTCCTGCCGGGTCGTGCGCAAAGCGCTCGGTCATGCGGGTGAAGCCGCGAAGGTCCGTGAAGAGGATGGTCGCCTCCCAGATCACGGGCGTCGGGACAGGTTCCGATGACGCGGCGGGCAAGCGATCCTCGTAGGTCTGGCGCAGCAGGAGCAGCCGGGCGAGGTCGTCATCGTCCGCGGGCAACGCCCGCCGTAGGTCGTGCGGGGCGATCAACTCGCCACCAGCAAAAGGTCGAGGGTTTTGGCAAGTAAGCTCGCCGCGATTGCTGCCGTTTCGGATCCCTTGCGCAGCACCGCCGTTGCACCCGCTTGCTGCAGCGCCATGCTTGCTGTGGAATCGAGATTCTTCGATGTCACCACCACAACGGGGATGTTTGGCAGATGTCGCGCCCGGATCCGCTCCAGAAACGCCTCGCCCTGAAGGCCGGGCAAAACCAAATCCAGGATCACAGCTCGCACATTCGGCATCAGGCGTTCCGCTGTCTCGGCGTCCGCCGCCCAGATCGAACTGAGACCTTTCCCGGTGAGCTCTGCCTCCAGCAGCTGCGCGTAGCCGGCGTCGTCCTCGACCACCAGAACATCTCCCGTTTGCGCCTGCTCCTGAGCCAGCGGAACAGTGAAGTAGAAGATGGAGCCCTTGCCGGCGCCATCCGATCGCACGCCGATCTTGCCGCCATGGACCTCGACTATGTTCTTGCTGATCGCCAGGCCGAGGCCGGTGCCTTTGATTGATCGGCGCTCCGCACCTTCGACGCGATAGAACTTCTCGAAAACCTGCTCGAGCGCGTCGGCCGGCACACCGAGCCCGTGGTCCTGAACATAGACCTCGAGCATTCCGTCAACCACTGCCGCGCCGACCACGATCGTGCCTCCCTCGGGAGAGTATTTGCGTGAGTTCGAAAGGAGATTCGTCAGCACGCGAAATATGGAATCGCTGTCCACCCTGACCAGCGGGAGATTTTCTGGAAGGCTCAGCTCAATCGGGCTACCGCCGTCGCCGGCCAGATCGATCGAACGCTTGATGAGCGCACCCATATCGGCTGGAGCGAATCGCATGGACTGGCGGCCGCGTTCGATCAGCCTGAGGTCCAGGAAGTCGGTGATCAGAGCGGTAAGACGGAGCCCTTCCTGGAGCATGACCCCGAGGTACTGCTTTCGCTGCTTGGGTGTCACGTCGCGTGTCACCAGCAGCTCTGTGAAGCCCACGATGCTGGCGAGCGGTGTGCGCATCTCGTGGCTCACGACCGACAGCATCTCGTCCTTGGCGCGCCCAAGCTCGGCAGTGCTTTCTGCGCGGGCCTTTGACTGCCCGAGCTCCAGCTCCAGCCGCCGGCTCTCAGTGAGGTTCTCCGCCAGCACGAATCGGGCGTCGCGCTCGCCGAACCTTATCGAGTGCGATGTGATCAGGACCTGAATCGTGGAGCCGTCCTTCAAAAGGTGCGGCCACGGGCCGGATCGATCGAAGGTGGGCGAGTTGGCGATCAGCTCGAGGAACTTCGGAACGTCCTGCGGCGGGCGGATCTCTTTGATCGTCATGCCCAGGAATTCTTCTCGCGAGTACCCGTAATCCTCCACCGCGGCGTCGTTCACCTTGAGAAATACAAGCGTGTCGGCGTCATACAGCCACATCGGCTGTGGATGGCTCTCGAAGAGCATCCGGTAGTTGCGTTCCGAGATCATCGCCTTCTGCTCGCTCGTGAGCCGTTCCGCAAGCTCTCTCTTGACGCTCGCCATGAGGGTGTCGAAGTCTTCAGCAAGGGCTGTGACTTCGGCGGCGCCGGTGCCGGCGACGGCCGCGACCGCTGTGCCTTGAGTCGAGCCGCGCATGACATGGCTCAGCCTGCGTACAGGCTCTGCGATCCGCCTAAAAACGATGAACGCCCCCACCAGCATCACGCCTACGCCGGCCAGGATGATGGCGAGGCTCCAGCTCGCAAACTGGTCGGCCGCTGCCAGGGCCGCAGTCTTGTCAGCCCCCGCCAGGACCAGCCAGGTCGTTGCGCCGACCGCGGACCTGCCGTACAGGCGAGCGACGCCGTCGACATCACGGCGTTCGACCGGGCCGGTCGGGCTCGTCAACGATGTGCCCGCCAGGTGTGTACCCACCCAGCGCGTCGGTTGCAGGGAGCGGGTCAGGACCGTGTTGGTGTCGGACGTCGTGACGAGGAACTCCAGGTGACGCGCTCCACCCAGGCTGACGGCAAGATTAGGGCCGATTGGAGCCAGCGCGACGATGCCGACGATCGTGCCGATGCCGTGGATCGGCGAGGATACGACGGCGGAGACCTGGCCGGTGGCCGGATCGACGTAAGGCGCTGTCATCAGTGGGCTGTAAAGCGCGGTAGGCAGCCAGGCGGCCGTGCCGTACATAGGTCCGCTTGGGCGGGGACGAGACGAACACTTCACCGATCCATCGGAACCGACGACGTCGAGATGTCCGCTCGTGAGGATCATGCCGCCGGCGAACGTGAGGTTGCACGACGCGTTGGGAGTTGAAACGACAACGGCAGCCTGCGGGTTCGCGGCCAGCCCGTCGGTTTGCTCCCTCAAAAGGGTCAGTTCATTTCCGATTTCCGTGGCAGCCGCGCGTGCCGCAAAAGTCGCGTCGGCCTCCGCTGCCTGCCGGGCATCCTGCTGGGTCAAGCCTCGAACCGCGACCGCAGCCAGCGCAGCCACCACCAGGAGGAGTGCCATGAATCCCGCCATGTAGTGCCGGAGCGACCAACCGCGTCGGCGCAGCCTCATGGCAGCTGGAGGGCTTCTTCAACCCGCGTGAGCAGGTCCAGTGGCGAGAAGGGTTTGGTCAGGTAGAAATCGGCGCCCGCGATCAGGCCCGTTTCGATGTCGCTCTCCTGGGCCTTGGCCGTCAAGAGGATCACCCTCGTGGCGGCCAGGCTCGGATCCGCTTTGACGAGCTGCAGCACCTCGAGGCCGCTCTTTCCAGGCATCTGGACGTCGAGCAGCACCAGAGACGGTTTGTGCTGCTGGATCATCGCCCAGGCCTGAGCGCCATCGCCGGCCTCGACCACCGTGTAGTCGTCGGACTCGATGGTGGCGTGGACCAAAAGACGCATGCTCGGCTCGTCGTCCGCTATGACGACCGTCCTGATGGCGGGCAGGCCGGTGGGCGTGCGACCGTTCGCCCAGCCGTTAGTCACCGGCTCTTCTCAAATTGATGGACGCCGCCCAGCTGAGTGAGGTCCATCTCCACGCGGGCTGTCTTGAGCCGCTGGAGTGCGAAGGCCGCGATCAGACGGCGCTCGTCGTCGCTGACAGTCACGTGCTCGATCAGCTCTGGCGGTCCCCTCCAGTCGAGGGCGTCGAACCGTCGCCGGCTCGGTAAATGGCGTGCGATCAAAGTCTGCCGGCCCGAGGCGACGGAGCCCTGATGACGATCACCGGGGTGCTCGAAACAGTCGCCGGCACACCGTCTTCGTAGGCGCGCTGGCGCTGTTTGAAGACCAGCGCTCCAGTCCACACGCCGACGATGTAGCCGGCGATTATCAAGGCAAAGACTAGACCCAGATCACCCATTGCTCAGGTCTACCGGCATTGGGCTTCAAAGTCGCCATGTGGTGGCATTGCACGCCTACCCTGCGTGCTTAGGGGGCATTCATATCGGCAGGGTTGACCACCCATCGATTCACATGGGCGGATGACCTGTTTTTGCAGGGAGACTTAACGCCCGAGCTCACGTATTACTTGCGCATGGCCGTATTGAGAATCGCAATCGCTGACCGGCGGGTGGAAGAACGGCGGGGAATCCAGAGGCGCGTGCCGGTCGGAGCGCTCAAGTGGCTGCGCGACTCCAGCCTTCCATCTGCGCCCGCCACCTTCTCCGCAGACCCAGCTCAGATCGTCCTTGGTCAGGCCCTTGCTGCACGCGCCACCGAGGCCACGAGGCTGGCCGCCGAGGCCGCGGTTGCCGCTGGGCTGCCGGAGCTTGCCTCGGGTCGATTTGCCAAACCGCTCCACGATCTTCACAACCTCGCCAGCCGGGTCATTGCAAGGTTCCTCGTCACAGGGCAAGGCACCACTGAGAACGAACGTAACTTCACCAGCAGGGTTGGGGTCATGGCCGCCGTGTTCGGCCTGTCTCTCGCCACGCTCAACCAGTCCTACCTTTTGTGGCGCGACTCCAACCTCCGCGTTCTGAATGACGAGGTCAGACGTCTGGGCACATCTCTGGCGGTTTACGACGAAGCGCGGAGGCTGATCAGGTCGAGCGCGGAAACCGGCATCAAGCGCATGGCACAGGCGTACGAATATCAGATGCAGGTCGTCGGGCGCCGTGAGGGCGACGCGATGGCCCCGCTCCGCCAGGCGCAGCTGCACGCCAGAGCCCTCTAAAGAAATCACCTCCCCAGTTGTGGGGAGCTGGACAGCATTCACCTCCCCACTTGTGGGGAGGTCGGTCGGCGCTTGCGCCGACCGGGTGGGGGAGCTGGACCGTCTATCTGTCCTGGGCTAGTTCTGCTCTTTCGGAATCGCGGGCACACCGGCGCGAATCGCGTCGGCCAGGTGCCGAAGGTCGGCGACGAGCGGGTCGTTTGGATCCGATGTGACAAGAGGCCGGCCGCTGCTGGCCGCCCGGTCTAGGCTTTCCGACCGCTGAAGGACAAAATCCGGCCTGCGCCCGAGCACATTCGTCGCGGCTGCGATGTCCATCGAATGTGCAGTGCTGTAGTTGAGGATCAGGCGAATGCGATGTGGTTCAACACCGAGATTCTCGAACAGATGCAGGCATCCTCGAGTCGCCTTGAGTGATGGCAGCGAGGCGGACGTGACCAGGCAGACCAGGTCGGCGGTGTCCAGCGCGGTCAGCGTACGTTCGCTGAACGACGCTGGAGCGTCTATCAGCACGTACTCGCAAGTGGCGTTCAGGCGGTCGATGGCCAGCTGGATCGCGGGCAGAGTGACCAGCTCGGCGCGCTCGGGTACGTCGGAGCCAACGACCAGCCTTACGCTGCCGGACTCTGTCACGAAGCCTTCGAACAGTGCCTCGTCGACCAACGCCCCGGGAGCGGCCTGGAGGTCCGCCAGGGTGCGGTTCGGCTGCAGGTTGAGGTAGACGGCCGAGTCCCCGAACTCGACGTCGAGGTCCAGCAGCCCGACAGGTCGCGAGGATTGCTCTGCCAGAAGCACCGCCATATTGACCGCGAGCGATGTGGTGCCGACGCCTCCCTTCGCATGGGCGAAAAGCACCACATGACCGCGATTGGCTCTAGCGGCGACGCCTGCAGAGCGCCGCAGCAGAGATTGGACTTTGGCCTCGAGGATCTTCAGCTCGAAGGGCTTGGGCAGGTAGTCATCTGCACCGGCGGCATATCCGGCGAGGGCATTGGGGGGATCGCCCAGGTCCGAGAACATGAGGATTGGGATGCTCGCGGTTCGGTGATGGCTGCGGAGCCGGGTCGTCAGCTCGAAGCCGTTCAGCTCGGGCATTCGCACGTCAGTGATGACGAGGTCGGGTACTTCTTCATGGACGAGCTGGAGGGCTTCGACTCCGTTGCTGGCCTTGCGCACGGTGTAGCCCGTCCGCTCCAGGTAGCCACCGACCATCTTCTGGATCACGCGGTCGTCGTCGACTAAGAGAATGTCCGGCATTACTGCACTGCAACTGTGAGCTTGGACGCGATGGCGCGGGCCAGGTCGCGGCGCGTGTAACCGCCGAGCCCAGTGAGGTCCTCAGTACCGTCTCCGTTCATCATCGCCAGCCCAGCCGCTCCGAATGCGCGTCGTGATTCACGCTGATCGCCCGCGAGCTCCAGCGCGGCGCCCAGCTGAAAGTAGGCGATCGCCAGGTGAGGGTTGAGGTACGTAGCCTGCCGAAACGCGCGGACGGCGGCCCGGAGGTCGCCGCCCGCAGCGGCGAGATCGCCCGCAGCAAGCAGGCCCGGCACATCCGGAGTCGCGCGAACGTCGCCCTCACGCCTGGCGGCAGCGGGGCGCGCCGCGGGTGCGGCGCCGAGCCGCCGGTAGCACGTTGCGTCGGCCACCCGCACCGCCTCGAAGAACTTCGACATTCGTCCGGGCGAATCCGAGTGGCCGAGGAACAGATGACCGCCTGCGGGCATACTCTCGGCGATGCGTTGAATTGCCGCCTCTGTCTCTTCGCGGCCGAAGTACATCAGCACGTTCCGGCAGAAGACGACGGTGGGCTTGTTCACGACGGAGCCGGCCTGTATGCGAGCGAGGTTGTGGTGCGTGATGTGCACGTTGCGACGCACGAGGGGAGCGATTTCAAAGCCGCCCGGTCTGGGGAGCAAATACCGCCTACGTCGCTCTTGCGACAGTCCTCCAACCTCGCCTTCGGTGTAGCGACCGATCTCGGTTCGCGCCAGCGCGCGGAAGGACACGTCAGTGGCGACCACCTGCCAGTTGCTATGACCACTCTCGTCAAGGAGCATCGCGATGCTGTAAGGCTCCTGTCCGTTGCCGCAGCCGGCGCACCACACTGTGTGCGGTTCTTTGCCTGCCTTTCGAGCGAGCTCAGCAAGGGCAACGAATTGAGGTGGGTCCCGAAAGAAGCCGCTGTGCTGAATGGTGACTCGGTCGAGCAGATCATCGAACGCGGCCGGTTCGTGGTAGAGGATGTCGACGTAGGAGCGCACAGGGATGCCCGCGAGGTTCGCGCTTTCCTGAAGCAGCCTCTCCAGCCTGGCGCGGCTTGCGGGCTCGTCTTTGAGTCCTGCTCGCGAGCGGAGAAGCAGCGTGGCCTGGTCGAGCGGATTGATTGCCGTCAAAGGGCTGCCTTTTCCGCACTCCGACCCAGCAGTCGCGAAACCGCGCTGAGCAGACCCGCTTCGTCAAACGACGTCTTGACGATGTATCCGTCCGCACCGGCCTCGAGGCCTCGCTGATGATCTTCCGCACTCGCTCGCGAGGTCACGATCAAGACCGGAATGTTCGCGAGGCGCGGATGCGCCCGGATGCTGCGGGTCAGGACGAAGCCGTCCATGTTCGGCATCTCGAGGTCGGTCACGACCAGATCTGCGGGTTGCTCCGCCAGCATCGCCAGGGCTTCGGCTCCATCGCTCGCGGTGCGCACGCTGTAGCCCCCCCGCTCCAGGATCGACCGCTGCAGCTCTCGCACCATCAGCGCGTCATCGACCACCACCACTGACAGTGCGCGATCGGTCGGCTTGTCAACGACTCTGGATGTGGTCTCGAAGATGGCTGCGCTTCGTTCGTGGAGGTTCGACACATCGAGCACCAGCAGAATCGATCCGTTCGGCTCGATGCTCGCACCGCTTACCGACTTGAGGTCGCGAAGCCGGCCCGTCAAGCCGCGGACCACCACGTCGCGTTTCTGAATCACCCTTTCCACCTGGAACGCGTACGCGTCGGTCTCGGTCCCAAGCAAGACCCACGGCCCTCCTTCGGTCGAGGGCAGGCCGAGCAGCGAGGCGAGGTTGTAGACCGGAATCGCCTGGCCGTCGATCACCGCAAGGTTCTTCCCACTCACGAGCTGCACGTGCTGCGCCTCCAGCATGCGAATGATCCGATGCAGTGGCAGCGCGAAAGCCTGGCCGGCGATGGACACGATGAGGCAAGGAACCACGGTCAGCGTGATAGGCACAACGATGCGGAACTCCGCCCCCACGCCAGGATGGTTGACGACCTCGACCGCGCCGTGGACCGCCGCGACGGCGGTCGCCACGACGTCGAGGCCGACGCCACGACCCGAGCTCTCGGTCAGCACCTTGGCGGTTGAGTTCCCTGGACGAAAGATCAGGCGGAGCGATTCTTCTTCCGTGAGTCCGCTCACGTCGAGCCCGCCTTTGGCCGCAACGGCCCGCACGGCGGCCACGTCGATGCCCGCGCCATCGTCGCTGACCGTGATGATCACCTTCGATCCGACCTGCGTCGCGTGGAGCTTGACCACCGCCTGCTCCGATTTGCCGGCGGCCCGCCGCTGCTCGGGACTCTCGACCCCGTGCCCGACAGAATTCCGAATCAGGTGAAGGAGGGGGGACACGAGCTCATCGAGCACGCCCCTGTCAACCTCGATGTCCTCGCCGATCATCTCCCAGCGAACGTTCTTGCCGGCCACGCGAGCAGAGTCACGGAGCGTCCGGTGAAGGATGGGCTCGAGCGTTCCCACCGGCACCATTCGTGTCCGTTCCGTGACCTCTTGAAGCTGGTTGATCACCTTGGTCAGCTCGCGATACTCTGTCAGAGCATCAGGGTCCATGTGCAGCTCGGTACCGAAAACGTGTCCCACTCTCAGCTGCGCCGCGCTCGCTTCGCCGACCAGCCGGTTGAGCTCGTCGATACGTGCCACCGGAACCTGAAGGGTCGCCAGGTCGACCTGCTTTTTGTCGGAATGATTGTTGGGTAGACGCTGCTTCCCCACTTGTGAGGAAGCCGGCGCGGGAGACGTGCTGGGGTGTGGCTGCTTCCCCACTTGTGGGGAAGCCGGCGCGGGAGACGTGCTGGGGTGTGGCTGCTTCCCCACTTGTGGGGAAGCCGGCGCGCGAAGCGCGCCGGATGGGGAGGTTGAACTTGGCCCGGTGAAGGGAGTTGGTTCTGCTTGCGCCGGCACAACCGCAACAGCCTGAACCGGGACCGGCACCTGCGCCATCGCGGCAACCAGTGCCGGGACGAGCTCCTCAACCGCCGTCACCGCTTCTGGTGCCGGCAGCAGGTCTTCCAGGGCCAACTCGTCGCTGGCGTCCTGCTCGCCATTGGCCGCGCTTGCCACCAGCCGGCCCAGCCCATCGACGACGAGGAGCATCGAGTCGGTCAGCTCCGGGCTCGTGCGGCGCGTTCCCGCCCGCAGCTCGACGAGAAGGTCTTCGAGCCGGTGGGCAAGGCGGCTCACCCGCATCATGCCGACCATGCCGGCCGCCCCTTTCATGGTGTGCGCCTCGCGCAAGATCCCGGCAATCGCGGCCTGGTCTCCGGGTGCTGCCTCGAGCACCAGCAGGCCTGAAGCGATGCGCTCCAGGTGGCCTTTGGCCTCCTCGATGAACAGCGGCCGGAACTCGTCTTCTAGCTCGCCCATTTCATCTCCACCTGGTTCTTCGCCAGCTCGTCGATGTCGATGAGCACCACCAGGCGGCCGCCGCTGCTGTAAACACCAAGCTCACCGGGCCGGCTGCCGGGGCCGACTGGTTCCTCGAAGTCGGCGGCGATCGGCAATTCTTCCGCGGCGAGCGCGACCATGTCCTTCTGGCCGCTCACCAGCACTGCGAATGGCGCCTTGTTGAGCGCGCCGGTTCCTGTCAACACTCCTGTATCCAGGAGGGGGACGATCTCTCCGCGAACGTTGACGACTCCCAACAAGCCGGCCGGCGACAACGGAATCGTGGTCAACACGGGGTGGCGGAGCACCTGGTGCACGGTCTCCATCGGCACGGCGAAGAAAGCAGCGTTGACGCCGAACATCAGCACCCGAATCATTTCTTACCTTCCTGTTCCCATTCCCGGGTCGAGATATCGACGGCGCGTGAAGCCTGGGTGGAAGCGGACGTGGCCACCTCGACCAGGACCTGCGTTGTATGCATCCAGAGGTCCAGCTGCTGGCCGCGGCGCTCGATCGCCATCACGGCTTCAGCGCTGGTAGTGAGCGCGCCTGTCGCAAGCTTGGCGATCTCGGCCGCGGCGGTCTTGGAACGTTCGGCCAGCCGGCGCACCTCGTCGGCGACCACCGCAAAGCCACGACCCGAATCCCCTGCGCGGGCTGCTTCGATTGCCGCATTGAGCGCAAGCAGGGCGGTCTGGTCCGCGATGTCGTTGAGGACGGTAACGACCTGCCGGATTTCGTCGACGCGCCTCGCGTTGGCGGTCGTGCGGTCGCTGGACGCCTGCAGGTCAGTCAGGGCGCGCTGAATGTTGTCGCGCAGCTCGACCGCCTGGTCGACGACGCGAGCAACGGACTCCGCGACCGAAGATGTGTCGTTCGTCAGTCGCGGGAGCGGGACCAATGTGCGACTAAGTTCCACGATCGGTCTCCTTCGCGCTTTCCCAACCCGAGCCCGCCAGGTCAGCGGCGAGCGTGCCCTGTCTGGCTGCGGCCGCGGCAATCTCCTGGGCGGTGACGGCGACGGCGCGGCTGCTTTCGGCGATGCGCTCGATGGCGAGCACAACCTCGTTGGTGGACGCGCGCTGCTGCTGGGTCGCGAGCTGGACCTGGCCGCTCACCTCGGCCATCGCCCGCATCATCGCGAGCCCTCGCTCCATCTGCTTGACACCTTTTTCAAGGGCCATGACAGTCTCGCTGCTCTGCGACTGGGCGCCTTCGACCAGCTTGGCGATCTGCCCGGCCGCCGCCTTGGAGCGCTCGGCGAGCCGGCGCACCTCGTCGGCGACGACGGCAAAACCACGACCGGCGTCGCCCGCGCGGGCGGCTTCGATGGCGGCGTTGAGGGCGAGCAGGTTGGTCTGGTCGGCGATGTCGTTGATGAGGTCGAGGATGCCCTCGATCTCGTTGACCCGACCGGC
>DASRWV010000133.1:0-14474 GCA_035687505.1 Nitrosotalea sp. | reverse complement strand
CACGCAATCGAGCCGAGGTCATGCCGAATGTCGGCAGCCATCTGGGAGCGGAACTTCATCCACTCCTCCTCGGCGGGCATGTCCTTGTGGTAACCGCCGATCTCGCCAATCGCCGTCGCCCTGCGCCGGATCGAGAGCCGGACATGTGAATGATCGGTCTTGAAGAAATGGGATGCCACAGCGTGGCCGAGCTCGTGGCGAGCCACGGCAATCCTGTCGCGTTCGGTGTACTCGACGGGTATGGCAAGGCCGGCTTCCACATTGCCCATCGCCTCGCGCAGATCCTTCCAGTTGAACGCGTCGCGGCCGTCCTCAAACGCGTACAGCAGCGCCAGGGAAAGCACCTGCTCGATATCGGCAGGCGAGTACTTGTCGGTGATGCGCGCGAATTCATCGCGCCGGCTCGGCGTGTCGAGCGCAGGATCGTGATTCTTCTTGTCGAAGTAGAGCGCGGCGATGTCCTTGCGGTCTTCACGCGCGGGAAGTCGGAAGACGATCTGGCGGCCGAAGCGCCCAGGTCGTGTCACCGCTTCGTCAAGCACAGAAGGCCTGTTGGTGGCGCCGATGAACAGGATGTTGAAGTTGGGAGCCTTGAGCGCGGGGATGCGCAGTGAAATTCGCGTTCCGTTGAAACCAATGACGCGGGGAATGAAGACGCCATCGAGGGTGATGTTCACCAGCCCGCGCAGCTGACGAGCGAAGTAACCAGGGTTGTCGATCCCGTCCATGAGGACGAGCAGCATGTTCAAACCCATCATGCCGCCGCCGCCCATCATGCCGCCCATCATCCCGCCGGCCGCGCCACCCATCCCGCCACGCCTCTGCGCCAGCGCGTCGATCTCGTCGATGAAGATGATGCATCCGCCCCAAACCTTGGCCTTGCGCCGCGCCGCGCGGACCATGAGATAAACGCTGATCGCGTCGATACCCATGAAGAGCATGGCGAACGACCCGCCGTTCGCGACGTAGATTGGAACATGGAGCGACGACGCGATCGCTTTCGCCAGCATCGTCTTGCCAGTACCGGGAGGCCCGACCATCAGGACGCCGCGCTCGCGCTTGCCGCCCGCCTTTACATAGAGCCGCCCGTGCTCGATCAGCCTCAGGATCCTGCGCATCTCGCCGACTGCCGCTTTCTGACCGCGCACGTCTTCCATGTTCACGCCAAAGCGGGCGTCGTCCGGGCTGATCATCGTCTTGCCGATACGCGAGAGGATGTAGAAGGGGCCAAGGAAGAGGACGGAGTTGGCAAGCAGCAGGAAGAACAGATAGATGAGCTGAGTGAGGGCGCTCTGCATGAACGTAGGAAGGGCGAGGATCGCCTCCTCCGGGCTCAGGCTGAACAGCAGGTTCGCGGCGCCGAAATAGGTGACCGGAACCAAGGCGACGATGATCGCGCGCTTCCAGAAGATCGCGCGATTGGTTTCAATCGTGCGCTGGTTGACATCCAGCTCGGGTGCGATGTGCTCGCGGACTATCAGCCAGCGCTTCACCATGCTAAGAATTCCGCGGCAGAGAAGCATCGCGACCAGGGCGTAGGCCAGCGACCAACCCAAGCCCAGCTGCATAAAGATGTAAGCGAAGGCGAAGGCTGAGCTGCCGACGAAGAGCGTGAAGATCCAGAAGATGATCACGGCGGGTCACCCACTATACCCGCCCGGGTTTCGGCGGCTCCCGCTCTAGGTCGCATCGCCAGGGCCACGAGGGCTGCGATCCCGAGGGCGAGGATCAGGTCGCCCGGGCTGTACGCCTCGACTGGTCCCCATCCGACAAGTCCGCGGGGCGAGATCCAATCGGCAAGCCAGTTGAGGTGGGTTCCGGACGACATCACGACGTACTGGCCGGCGTGGCCGCGCTGGACCAGCGAACCGGCGAGCTCGGGCGCCACCGGCATTCGCCCGCCATTCACAAGGATGATGACCAGGTTGAGAGCGCTTCCGGATGCGACGAGCCATATGCCTGCGACTCGGTTCACGTGCCAGATGGCCCAGGCGATCAGCGCCGCGAGTCCCGCCGCATACATGTACTGCACGCCCTCGACGCCCCTGAGCGGTGTGAGCACCGCCGCCGCCCTCACACCCAGGACCGCAACAACGAGCCACGGCCATCGAAAGTGAAGTCGGGCGAGGTTGTCGAGGCTTCCATGCGTGGCAAAACCGACGATGAGGCCGAGCCCAATGGCGGCAACCCAGACCATTTATTCAGCCGAGAGTCGTGAGGCTGCTCCCGCCAGGACCTTGACGCCGATCTCCATTGCATCCTCATCGATTCGGAACCCTGGTGAGTGGTGGGCCGGAGGCGGTGCGCCTTTAGGCATCGCCCCGAGCATGAAGTAGCACCCCGGGATCCGGGTGAGAAATTCCGCGACGTCGTCACTCACAGTGAGCGGTCGACCGAGGATGCTCGCTCTGTCGCCGATGATCGAGCGTCCGACGGCGAGCACCGTGCGTGTGACGTTCGGCTCGTTCATCAGCGGCACTGTTCCGTGAACGAGATCGACCTTCGAGCCAACGTCGAACTCGCTGTCGGTTTCCCTCAACAGGTCGTGCAGGCGCACGAGTGCCTGCTCGCGAAGCGATGCATTGAACGTACGCAGGCTTCCCTTGACGAGGACGCCACGCGGCACGATGTTCCACGCGCCGTCGCTTCTGATGTCGCCGATCGTCGTGTGGCACTGCACGCCATCCTGCTCGAGGCCCTCAACCACCGTGTGCAGCCGCTCTACGAAAAACGCCTGAGCCGCGAGCACATTGCCGCGACGACCCATCATCCCGCCATGACCTCCAGGTCCCGAGAAGGCGATCTCGAACGCATCGGATCCAGCCCACATCAATCCCGGTTTTGAGACCACGGTGCCCGACTCGAGGAAGCTAGCGATGTGCAGTCCGATAACCGAGTCGGGATGATGCTGGTCGAGCAGGCCCTTGGCGATCATCGCCTTGGCGCCCTCGACTATCTCTTCGGCGGGCTGGAACACGAAGAGGTAGCGGCCGTGCAGGTCATGGATGTGATCGACCAGCGTGCGCGCGACGCCGATCATCATTGCCATGTGCGCGTCGTGACCGCATGCGTGCATGCTGCCATCGGTCCGCGACGCGAACGTCACGCCAGATTCCTCGTGTATCGGCAGGCCGTCGATGTCTGCCCGCAACATCACCGTCTTTCCCGGCCTGCCCGTGTCGAGCATCGCGACGACGCCGGTCTCGGTCGGGCACGGTTTGAGCTCCAACCCCAGCTGGCTCAACCGCTCTCCGAGCTGCCGGCTGGTCTCGTGCTCGCCGAAGCTCACCTCGGGATGGCGATGGAAGTGACGCCTGAGCTCGATCACCTCGTCGACGACGGAGCGACTCGGCGTCGGGATGATCGGATCGCCATCAAGGGGTCCCCGCGAACTCACGGCGAAGCCTCGGAGTTCGTGGGGTAACTAGTCATGAACAGACACCAGGTTGTACCCCCGTGCGGTCGCACGCACCAGCTTTTGACCCAGGCCGGGCTCGAGCGCGTCGAGACGTCGCCTCAATGTAAGCAGCGCCGAATGCACCGTCGAGTGTGCGGCGTTCGTGCGAAACAGGCCGGCTTCGATCAGGTCTCGCGCCGTCGCTGACTTGGAGCCCTGGGCGAGAAAGAGCACCAATGCTGTCTGCTGCTGGGTGAGGGGTATCTCGTCGCGGCCGATCTTGACGGTTCGATGCGTCGGGTCGAACTCGAGGCGTCCGAAGCGATAGCTGCCGGGCCGGCCTGTTCCTCGCTCGACGAGCCGAGCCGCGAGGTCGGAGTAGATGTGAGCCATGGGCACGTTGCCTTTGACGAAATACGAGCTGGCGCCGAGCTCGTACGCCTTGCGGATCGATGCTGAGTTGACCTGTGCGGCCGAGAGCACGATCACGGGCAGGCCAGGGTGGTGCTCGCGGATCCATTGCAGCAATTCGAAGCCCGAATCCTCGCCTTCGTCGAGGACCAGGTCGAGCAGGACCGCAGCCATGCGCTCGCGTTCGAGCAGCTGTCGCGCCTCCGGGGCAGAAGAAGAGACGGAGGGCCGGTAGCCAAGGTCTTGCAGGTCGATCCTTAATTGCTGCTGCATCGCGACCTCGTCCTCGACCACCAATACAGACGAACCGAGGACATCCGCGGGCCGGTAAACCTCCAGACCGGGAGGCAATGGAGGCAGCCGCATATCGTAATTTCGCGCCGGGCCGCGCGACCTTCCTTTAGACCTGTGATTTTCCAAGGCTAGACCTAAATAAGATTTAACGAATATTGACCGGATGTGAATAACCAGATACGAATGCACCGGTGCATACTCCATGTCGGTCCTGGCATCGGTTCGAAAAACAAAGGGGTAGGGTAGGGATGACTTGGGGCATCAAAGTTCGCAATGTGACCTTTGCCATGGCGCTGGTCTCAGCTCTGGCACTCGCATCAGGCGCCAGCTGGATCGAGTGGCTGCTCGGCTTTCTCGGCTGGTAACAACCTAGGAATCCGAGTTTCGGCGCTCGCGCGAGCGCCGGATGGCCGGGGGCAGCAAGGCATAGAGGTCGGCTCTGTCGATCGCCTTGCTCATGTAGCCAACCACGTCGGGGTCGTCTGTTCCAGACGGGAAGACGGGGTAAGCGGTGTAGAAGATGACCGGCACCTTCTGCCCGCGCGCCCTCAGCTCGTTGAGCAGACCCCACCCGTCCATGGGCTCCGGCAGCATCAGGTCGATGATCGCGACCTCCGGCTGGTCGGACTGCGCTTTCTCGAGCGCCTGGTCTGCATCCTCTGCCATCGAGACTTTGTAGCCGAGCATCCTGAGGTCGGTTTCCAGGATGACCCGCCACGCTCGCTCGTCGTCCACCACCAACACAGTTGAGCCGCGGAGGTCCTCCGGCGTGGGAGCTATAGGTTTGGGCGGGGTGAAGGGCACGGGGTTAGTGTATCGGTGGCAATGCCAGGTCCTGCGCGTCGAGCGCTGAAGCGCCACACGCGAGCCACGCCGGCGAGAATCCCAGCGGCACCTGCCGCCGCCAGGCTGAAGGCGGGTCGACGCCTGCAGAAGCCGGCCCCGGCGACAACGCCTGCCGAGCTCATCCACGAGCTGAGCAGCTGCGTGACCGAAGCCGACATCGTCCAGGTCCTTTATCGCGGCCTGGCACCGCAGTTCGGCTACGGGGTCGTACTTCTCCAGGTCCTGGACCGAGAAGGCTGGTATCACTCCCTCGCGAGCGACCTTGGCGTGCTCCAGGACCTTCGCCGGCGGCCCCTGGCGGGGTCTTTCTTCGCGAACCATTACAAGAATCCACGGACCACCGTGAAGGTTCTCGATCCCAAATGGAGAGAGCAGGGAAGGGGACCAGGGGCGAGTCGCACGACCAAGCTGTCGATCTGGGTGCCGGTCGAGCACCGCGGCGAGGTGATCGCCAGCGTGATCTATCAGTCCTACCGAAATCGGCGCGTGCCAGCCACCGAGACTGCATTCCTGGAGGAGGTCCATCGAAGGCTCGGCGTACTGATCGCCAACGCAGCCCTCAACGAGCTGACCCGAAACCAGGCTCGCCGCCTCGAAGCGTTGAACAGCATCGCCCGCGGGATGGCCTCCACGCTCGACGAAGCAAGCGTTTTGACGGCGCTCCACACGACGCTTAACGAGCTTCTGCCTGTCGACATCCTCGAGATGGTCTCGCTGCCGGACGGCGACGGCAAGGAGGCTCGTCTCATGCGCGTGCAAGCGGATTCCGCGCCAACCTCGCGACGGGTGCCGATGCGGTCGCCTCAGATCAATGCGGCACGTACGCTGGCGCGCGACCCGAAACCGGTGCTCACACACGAACCCTCTTCCTCGCTGTGGGTCGCGATCAAAGAAGGTGGCGTGGTGCGCGGCGCCCTCGGCATCAAGAGCAAGCGCTCCTACCTCTATGAGGAATCGACAGCGGCCTTCCTCGAGCTTGTTTCCGACGAGGTCACGCTCGCTTTGCGCAACGCGCGGAGCTATGAAGCGATCGAGGACCAGAGGCGAAGGCTCGAGGTCGTCAACTCGATCGGACGCCGGCTGGCATCGAGCCTCGACCGCTGGTCGATCATGCGAACTTTGCGCGAGGAGCTCGCCAGCTTCCTGAGCTTCGACGGCTTCATCCTCGCCACCATCACGCAAACCGCGGACGGTCCGGTCGCGTCGGGCTATCAGTACGTCGCGGGCGTTGAAGAGGTGGTGCCGCCCGTTGCGCTGGCAGTCACTGGTCCGTCTCGCGAGGCATACGAGACAGGAAAGCCGGTGCTCGTTCGCGTTTCGCCCTGGGCGCGCACGTTTCAGAGCAAGGACCTGGAGCGCGAGCGATGGACCGTGGGCGAGGGCGCCGCGGTGTTCGTCTCCGGACCTGCTACCGATCGCCGCCTGGTCTCGCGTTCGTTCGTCTGGGTGCCGGTGCTGAGCGGCGACCAGATCACCGCGATGCTGTCTTTGCAGTCGTACCACGAAGGTGCGTTCGACGAATGGCACGTGAAGCTGCTTCAGGACGTCGCCGCACACGTGAGCCTGGCGCTTGCAAACGCCGGCCACTACGCGGAGGCGCAAGCCGAGCGTGCGCGACTTGAGGCCCTTCACGTCCTCGAGATGGGCGTAGCGGGAGCGGCAGACGAGAAACAGATCGCGGAAGCGATCTTCTCGGTCGCAAGCGAATACCTGGAAGCGACGCACATGGTTCTTGCTTACCTTGACGCCGCCGGCGACATGGCCGCGTTCACAGGAGAGCGAGGCGGCCCAGTGACCGCGATCGGTCCGGTGCCCGTCAGTCAAACGCCGTTCTTCCGCCGCATGATCGAGGACAAGACTGCCGTGCTCGAGGTGGAACCCGCCGGTGAGGATGACCTGGCGGAGCCGATTGGCAGGCACATCTTCGCTCTGTCTCCAAGCCACGTCGTGTGGGTTCCGATCACGCAGGCCGAGCGCGTGGTGGCGGGGATCGGAGCGATGCGCAACGACGGAGGCCGGTTTCAGCCGGCACACCTGAGACTGCTCGAAACTTCGGCGCCAGTCGTCGGGATCGCCTTGCGCACGATGCGGCTGCACCACGCCAACGAGCTGGCTCTAGCGCAGTCGGTGCGCATTCAGGAGCTCGCGGCTCTTGCCGGCCACGAGCTGATGAGCGTGGTGGCGAACATCGCAGACCAGGCGAGGACGATGCTGGAATGCGCCGGCGCGGTGTGCTGGGCCTTCGACACCGAGGGACGCATCAGCGCGACGCGCGGCAGCGGCGACGTGGCAGCCGAACAGGTGCTGTCGTGGGCCGGTCTCAGCACTGAGGAGAGCTGGCGCGACGCGCATCCAGGGGTCCAGAGCGGAACCGCACATGGACACTCGTGGGGGTTGATCCCGCTGTGGTACGGCGATCGGCTCGTCGGAGCCATCGGGTCGGTCCACGCCTCCACGCACCTCGCCGGACCGACTTCCGCGGCGCTCGATTTCTCGCGCCACGCCGCCGTCGCCATCGAGAACTCTCGTCTGGTCGCGGAGACGCGCGGGCGCATTCGGACCCTCGAGGCCGTGGCCGCATTCGCCGAGCTCACCCCGACTGAACCCGACCGGGCCCGGTCCGAGATGGCGAGGCTCATCAGCCGCGCGCTGGCCGGTTCGCAGGGCGAGCTCTGGCTGCTCGAGGATGGCCAGCTGGTCCGTCGTTCCGACGACGGTGAGGAAGCTCCGAAGGTACCGGTCAGCGATAGCGCGCAGCTGCTGCGCGCGCTCGGCTCGCCGGCTGGAAGCCGCCGCTTGCGAGCGCTCCTCGACCTCCTTGGCGCCCCGGCTGACGCATTCGCCATCCCGATCCAGGTCGAGGGTGGGCTCGCCGGGCTGCTCGTCGCGAGGATGACCGGCGGCGGCGCCGAAACGAGGCGCCTTGCGGCGGTGCTGGCCGGGCAGGCGGCGGTCCAGATCGGTCAGCTCGAGCTCGTCGATGCACTAGACCGCGAGCGCCGAATGATGAACGCGATCCTTCGCCACTCGCCTGTCGGCGTGATGCTCGAGGACGCCGCGGGCCGCGTCGTCTACGCCAATCCGGAGATCGAATCGATCTACAACCTGCGGGCATCGGAGATGCCGGGTCAGAAACCTGCGGACATCTATTCCCGAGCCGGCGCGCTCCCGAGCGAAGACGGCGCGTCAGAGGGGACTATCGAGCTTCGCATGCGTGACCCTGATCGCACGGTACACGTGCGCCGTGTCGTGATCCCGGGCCTCGAGGGCGAGCCTTCCGGAGTTCTCACGCTGCACGAAGACGTGACGGCGCAGCGCCTCGCGCTCGAGGCCAAAGACCTGATGCTTCGCGCTATCGGTCACGAGGTGCGCAGCCCGGCCGCCGCCATGAAGAACACGCTGGCCGGGATCATGCAGTGGGACAACACGATCGGTCCTGCCGACCGGCGTGAACTCCTGCAGGAGGCGTATGAGTCGTCCGATCGCCTGCTCAGCCTGGTCGAAAGCCAGCTGATCATCGCCAAGCTCGAGACCAGGCATTTCGAGCCAAATCCCGAGATCGTGGACCTCGGTCCTGCCCTCGAAGGCGTGATGGGGGTTCTGCTGCACCGCTACCAGGAGCGTTCAGCGGCGGTTAAGGTCAGCCTGCCCGCAGGCTTGCCGCGCGCTTTCTGCGAGCCCACCCACCTCGCCCAGGTGCTGACCAACCTCGTCGCCAATGCGCTGGAGTACACGACTGGGCCCGTGCTCATCGAGGCCCAACAGACGCAGCGCGGGTGGCTCGAGGTCACGGTCACGGACCACGGTCCCGGCCTACCGGCCACGAGTCTGGATACCCTCTTCGAGAAGACCGGGCCCGCCGGCCGCAGCCGGTCTCAGGGAGGCCTCGGGCTCGGCCTCTATCTCTGCCGGCTCGTGGTCGAGCGGTCCTTCGGCGGCCGGATCTGGGTCGCCACGAGCGACCGCAATGGCACGACCTTCAAGTTCACGGTGCCTGCCGGAACTCGAACCTGAGGTTGCCGTCCACCACGCCGATGTGGGTGAGAGTGGGCGGCGGAATGGAGTCGATCCCCGACCACCGCCGCCACGGTCCCGCCGACCAGGATTTTCCGCCGCCCGGCGGACCCTGGGCGCCGGTCAATCTGGGCAGGCGGCTCGTCGGTTGGGCCGAAGAGCCCGGACTCAAGGTCGCACGCCAGTGCGCGGAGCTCGGCCAACGGCTCGTCGACGAGCACCGGGACTACTTGTTGGGGCGCCTGGGCCACAAGCTTCGCTCGTCGGTCCTGGCGCTCCAGGAGACGTCTCGGCAGGCGGCCTTCGGGCGCCCGGAGCGTCTCGAGTCGGTCTACGAGCAGGCGCAGGAGGTGGGCCGCCGCGCCGCCGCGCTGGAGGCTGCGGCGGTTCGGTCGACGGACCGCGCTCGGGGGGTTGTGCTCGGCGCGGTGCTCAACTTGGCGATGCCGGCGGCGGCTCGCGAGCTTCCGTCAAATGCTGTCGTCCTCGGCTCCGAACCGGCGCTGGTCGAAGCGTTCACTCGCGCCAAAGAGTGGCTCGGCGATGGTTTGAACGTCGCCGCCGAGCCAGTCGGCGCGTGGTGGAAAGTGCGCATCCACGCATCTGGCGCGCGGAATCCTCTCGGCGTGCCCGAGATGGGCGAACCACTCCTGCGGCTGATCGTCGACACGCATCTCGACGGATGGCTCGATACTGCCAGGCCGGGCGGCGTCGACATCTATCTCCCTCGGTATAGTTCCCTCCCCGCTAGCGGGGAGGGTGGCGCAAAGCGCCGGGTGGGGGCGCCCAAACACTGACAGCCGTACACAGAGTGATCGCCCCGAACCCCGGGCCGTACACGGGTCCAGGGACCAACACGTGGATTGTCGAGGCGGGCCCGGTACTTGCCGTGATCGACCCCGGCCCGGACGACGAAAGTCATCACGCTGCGATCAACAAACGGATCGCGGGCGCGACCGTCGGCGTCGTCCTGGTGACCCACTCCCACCCCGACCACCTGCCGCTCGCGGAGCGCCTGGCGGCCTCGCATCACGCGTCGGTACAGCGTTATCCCGAGCTCGGCGATCAGGACGTGGTCCGCGTCGGCACGCTCAACGTGACAGCGCTCTTCACCCCCGGCCACAGCGCGGATCATCTGTGCTTCTGGCTGGCAGGCGACCGTGCGCTGTTCACGGGTGACTTGATCCTCGGTCGTGGCAGCTCGATGGTCACTTATCCCGAGGGGAACGTCGCCGACTACCTGAGGTCGCTCGACAAGGTGGGGTCGCTCAACCCGCGGATGCTCTTTCCGGGGCATTGGGACCCGGTCGAGGATGCGATGGGAAAGATCGAGGAATACCGCACCCACCGCCTCGAGCGCGAGGCCCAGGTGCTGGCAGAGGTGAAGCGGGGCAGGGGCACTGCGCAAGAGCTGACCCGCCGCGTCTATCGGGACATCGACGAAGCGCTGCTGGTTGCGGCCGAGATGACAATGCGAGCGCACCTTCGGAAGCTGGTCGACGATGGAGCGGTTCGTTCGACCGCCCAACAGAAGCAAGTACAAGGCGAGGAAGAGATTTATTACGCGCCGGTATCCTAGGCTCCCCGTGAAGCCTTCCATTCTTTCGCTGTCCCAAGCCGAGCTCGAGGCGTGGCTCGTCGCCAACGATGCTCCCGCCTACCGCCGCGGGCAGCTCTGGGGCTGGCTCGCTCGCGGAGTCAGCTCATTCCGGGCGATGCACGACGTGCCGAAGCAGCTGCGCGCCGCGCTCGAGCGAGATTTCAGGATCACGTCACTGCAGCCGGTGGCGGTCAGCCAGGCGGACGGCTCCCAGACGACCAAGACGCTTTTCGAGCTCGATGGCGGCCACTCGGTCGAGGCCGTCGTGATGCGCTACCCCGACCGCTCCACGCTGTGCATCTCGTCTCAGGCCGGGTGTCCGATCGGCTGTCCCTTTTGTGCGACGGGCAAATTTCCTTTCGGGCGCAACCTTGCCGCGCACGAGATCCTCGAGCAGGCAATCGATGCCGCCCGGATTCTGGCCGCCGAAGACCGGCGACTCTCGCACGTCGTCTTCATGGGTATGGGCGAGCCAATGGCCAACTACGAAGCGGTCGTGGAATCGGTGAGGAGGATGTCCGACCCTGAGCTTCTAGGCATCAGCCCTCGCCGGATCGTCGTGTCGACGAGCGGGATGATCCCGAGGATCGTGCAGCTCGCCGAGGAGGGCCTGCCGGTGACGCTGGCCATCTCACTGCATGCAGCTCGGGACGAGCTGCGCGACGTGCTGGTGCCGATCAACCGGAAATATCCAGTCAAGGATCTCGTCGATGCAGCCCAGGCCTTCGGCGCTAAGACAGGCCGGCGCGTGAGCTACGAGTGGGTGATGCTCGCGGACGTCAACGACACCGAGCGCGACGCAAGAGAGCTGGGTTCGCTTCTCCGCAAGAAGCTGGCGCACGTGAACTTGATCCCGTTCAACCCCGTCGAGGAGACGCCGTATCGGGCGCCGGCGCGTGCCGCGATCCGGCGCTTCAAGGAAATGATCGAAGCAGAGGGTCTCAATGTGACCGTGCGTGACACGCGAGGCCGCGAGGCGGACGCGGCATGCGGCCAGCTGCACGAGCGCGTGATGCGGAACAAGGCCGCCGTCTCCTAGTCGTGCTGTACGCCGGCACGTCCGGATTCAGCTATGCGACGTGGAAAGGAAAGTTCTATCCGGCCACGTTGCCCGGCGCCAAGATGCTCGCCTACTACGCCGAGCGGCTGAACGGGGTGGAGCTCAACGGCAGCTTCTACCGCACCCCGCCCGAGTCCGCGATGTTGAAATGGGCCGCGACGACGCCTCCAGGTTTCCTGTTTTGCATGAAGGCAAATCGGGGCCTGACCTACTCGGCCGAAGGCTTCGATCGGGTCGGCCTCGCCCGCATCCTCGGCGAGCGGCTGGCGCCGATGCAGGACCGCCTCGGTCCGGTGCTGTTGCAGTTTCCTCCGACTCGCCAGCTGAATCTCAACCTCCTGGATTCACTCCTCGGTGCTCTCGGTCGTCCGGCTGCAGTTGAATTCCGTCACGAATCCTGGTTTTCGGATGACACCTATCGAATCCTGCGCGCGCACCGAGGTGCGCTCGTCGTCACCGATGGGGAGAAGTGGCCGCGGGCGCCGCGTGTCGAAATTGGTCCGGTGGCTTACTTCCGTTTAAGGCGTGGCTACACGCCAACTTCTCTGAGGCCATGGATCGCCGAGGTGAGCTCAACTCTGGTTTCGCACGATGACGTCCACGTTTACTTCAAGCACGATCCTGAGGCGCCTGGCCTGGCGGCACGGCTCCGGCGCCTGGTGACTAAACCGCAGCAGTAACCGATTCACTGGCGCCGCGCGCTCGCCAGAGAAGATATGCGGAGGCGGCGACGCCGATCACGATCATGAGGAGCGACGCGAGCTGGGCTTGCCGCAGCCCGAGGAACAGGGAAGGATCGGTGCGAAGGAAGCTGAGAAAGAACCGCCCGGTCGCGTAAAGGCCCCCGTATATGAACCCGAGCACCCCGTCCGGCAGCCGCGCCTTCAATTTTTGATGGAAAGGAAGTAGTGCTCCCAGGAGCGCGAGACAGAGAACCATCTCGTACGCGACCTCGGGATGAACCACTTTGCCGGGCTCGCCCAATGTCGCGGCGTTCACATATTCGACTCCCCACGGCAGGTTCGTCGGCGTGCCGTGGTGCTCGCCGTTGATGACGTCGCCGATGCGGCCGACGGCCACGCCGATCATGGCCGCGGCGCCGCTGGCGTCGATGAGCTTCCAGTAGGAGATTCGCGACCTGCGGGCCCAGACGTAGGCCCCGACCATCGCGCCGAACAGACCGCCCCACTGGCTGATGCCACCTTCGGTGAGGGCAAAAATCCGTAGCAGCGATCCGCCGGCGAAGAGCTTGAAGTTCTCCCACACATAAAGGATGCGTGCCCCGATGAGGCCGAGGACAACCATCCATGCCACTCCGTCTGAGCTACGGGTCACGTCGACCCCATCTTTCTCCAGGAGCCACAAACCGAGCCGCGCGGCGGCGAGGATTCCGAGCACCGCGAACACCCCGTGCCACGTGATGAGGAAGGGTCCGATCTTGAAGAGGTTCGGGTTCAGGTCGATGACGATGGTTAGAAACATCAGCTCTGACCACTCTGGGGCTTTGCGATCGCGCGCCGCAGGCGCGACATCGCGACGTCCTTCGGAAGCAGCGCGAGCGTGTAGTCGATTGGCGGCGAGATCTTCTTGCCCGTGACGGCGAGGCGAATGGGCATGAACACTTTGTTGGGTTTGGCGCCGGACGCTTCGACAATCCCTATCAGCGCATCGTGGATCGGCGCCGGCTCCCACGCCACGTTCTCCAGCGCACCTATGGCCGCACGAACGTGTACCACCGACTCGTCATCGAGTGACGGCGGCTGCGGGTCGGTCCACAGATACTCGAGCAGCTCGGACGCGTCCGCCAGCCTGGTCATTCGCGTCTTGAGCGCCGGCACTGCGCGACGGATTGTCGTCTCATCGAGCTTCTGCAGGAACGGTTGAAGCCGGCGCGTGAGCTCTTCATCGTCGAGTCGGCGGATGTACTCGCCGTTGATCCAGTTGAGCTTCTCCCAGTCAAACCTCGCGCCGGCGTGCTGCACGCGATCGAACGAGAAGGCGCGAACCAGCTCGTCGAATGTGAAGATCTCTTGCGCCGTGCCGGGATTCCAGCCGAGAAGCGCGAGGTAGTTGACGAGCGACTCGGGCAGGTAACCCTGCTCGCGGAAGAGCATCAAGTTCGATTCGGGGTGCTTGCGCTTGGACAGCTTGGCTCCGTCCTTGGCCAGGATGAGCGGCATGTGCGCGTACGCGAGTGGCCTCTCGTAAGCGAGCGCGTCGACGAGCATCAGCTGGTAGGGCGTGTTCGAGAGGTGCTCCTCGCCCCGGATGACGTGCGAGATCCTCATCGTCGCATCGTCGATCGGGCTCGCGAAGTTGTAGGTCGGGAATCCATCTGACTTGACGATGATGAAATCGCCGATGAGGTCGGCGTCGAATGTCATATCGCCGCGGATCATGTCTTTGAACTTCACCTCGCCGCCCGGGACGTTGAAACGCACAGCGAACTCCGCGCGGTCCTTTGGCGGATCGGTCAGACAGCGGCGGGAGTACTTGTAGGCACGCTTCTCGGCCTGCGCCTGCCTGCGTTCGGCGTCGAGCTCTTGCGGGGTGCAGTAGCAGCGATATGCCTTGCCCTCGGCGATGAGGCGCGCCGCGTCCTGCTTGTACTGGTCGATTCGTTCGGATTGCCGGTAGGGGCCAAACGGGCCTCCCTTGTCGGGCCCCTCGTCCCAGTCCAGCCCGAGCCAGTGCAGCGCTTCATAGATCACCGCCTCGTACTCAGGGCGGTTGCGCTCGGCGTCCGTGTCGTCGATGCGCAGCACGAAGGTCCCGCCGTTGGCGCGGGCGAAGAGGACGTTGTAGAGGGCGGTGCTGGCCGTGCCCAGGTGAGCAAACCCGGTGGGGCTGGG
>DASRWV010000132.1:0-13547 GCA_035687505.1 Nitrosotalea sp. | reverse complement strand
GCAGCTGGCGGATCGTCAGCTCTCCCTTGCCTTCGACGTTGGGTGGCCGGTGCTCCAGGGCGATGACGTGTGGATGGTCGATCTGCAGCTCGGCCGCGTCTTCGATGGTGATCACGCGCTGGTTGTGCGGGATGAACCGCGCGATGACGTTCAGGGTCGTCGTCTTGCCCGAGCCGGTGCCACCGGAGACCAGGATGTTCATGCGGCCGAGCACGGCGGCCTGCAGGAACTCGGCCATGGCGGGGCTGAGGCTGCCCTCGCGGGTCAGGTCCTCCATGCCGAGGACTGCGTCCTTGAACTTTCGGATGGTCAGCGCGGCGCCGTGGATGGCGGCGGGCCGGATGATGGCGTTGACACGGCTGCCGTCCGGCAGGCGGGCGTCGACCATCGGGTTCAAGCCGTCGATGTGACGGCCGGTTGTCGCCACCATGCGCCGGATCGTCTCGAGGAGCTGGTTCTCGTCCTCGAACCGGACGTCTGCCTTGGTGAGCACGCCGCGCCGCTCGATGAAGACCTGGTCCGGTCCGTTGACCATGATCTCGCTCACCGACCTGTCGTGAAGAAGGGCATCGAGCGGTCCGTATCCGACCGCGGCGCGCAGGATGATGTCGGCGAGCGCCGACTTTTCCTGAGTCGTGAGGATGATCCCGTCCTCGGAGAGGAAGCGATCGAGGTGCGCCCGCACCGCACGCGAGAAGGCGAGCGTGTCGCCGGTCGTGAGGCCGACATCGCGGATGAGCGCGAGCCGGTCGCGAAAGTCGTTGGCGAGCTTGCTCAGGTCGCGTCCCTGTCGCGCCGCCGCCTCCAGGACGTCGGAGCGACGCCGCTGGGGCGCCAGGGCCGGTGTGACCGGCGCCCACATGTCCACGAACTGCATCTCGAGCAGCGCGGGCGATGCAGCGACGGCCGGGATCACGCGCTGGCGTTCGGTGAGGCGGATCTTGATCGCCACGCCTTCCCCGTCCGGCTGCTGGCCCGGGTCGATATAGGCGGCGATCCACTCTCCGTCGCGGAAGCGGAGAATCGCTTTTCTCGACGCGCTTCTGTCGCCGGGGTCGGCCTCCAGGTTCGGATCGTCGACCGAGCCGAAGACCACATATTTGATATCGCGCGCGGGGATCCAGCGCGCGCGGTCTGCATCCGGCGGGTTGTAGATGGGGAAGCCGTCGGGGCCAAGTCTCTGAGCGTCCGAATCGCCTTGTTCGAGGCCTCCGTCGAGACGGTGCACGGAGACCGTGACGCGAGGCGCCCGAGAAGGCGTGCCGTTGAACCCCTGCACGGGCGCGGCCAGCTCGGTGCCGGCAGGCGTGCCTTCGGGCGTCTCGGGCGAGGACGTGATGACCTCGCTCACTGCATGATCTCCACGGGGGTGTTCACGGCGGGCCTCATGGATGCTAGCACCGGGTTAGCGCCCCTCAACCTGCTTATCAACTCAACTATCAACTGAACCTTTCGGGCGGCCGGCGGCGGTCCAGGATCCACTTGGAACCTGGCATGCGCTTGGCGACCCCCTTCACCTCGGCAGCACGCGAAGCGAGCGCGGCGGCGCTCGTGTACCGGCCCGGTTCAGCGATCACGATCCCGATCGAAACCGAGACCAAAGGCGTTCGCAGGCTGTTGCCGTTGCGCCCTTCGGACTCGATCCAGCCACGTTCCCTGTCCGGCGCGTCGTACAGCGCAGGCATGGCGTCGTCGAATCGATTCGTGATCTCGGCCGCGATGGTCTCGGCCAGGGCCGGATCGGTGAGGAGGACGAAGTCGTCGCCACCGACATGACCGGCAAAGTGTCGCGACGAATAGTTGGTTTCGAGGACCTCGAGGATGATCGTGGCGAGGGTCTTGATCACGTCATCGCCGCGCAAGAAGCCGTAGTGGTCGTTGTAGCTCTTGAATGCGTCGATGTCGGGATAGAGGCAGGCGAATCGCTCGCCGTTGGCGAGACGGAGAGCCATCTCGCGCAGGATGTCGCTGTTGCCGCTCATACCCGTCAGCGGGTTGAGGTCACGAGTCGTGGTGGAGCGGCTCATCACCGCACGAAGCCGCGCCACGAGCTCTTCGGGGATGAAGGGCTTGGTCACATAATCGTCGGCGCCGGCGAGGAGGTGCTCGACTTTGTCCTTTAATGAGCTGCGCACGGTCAGGAAGACGATCGGTATCAGACGAGTTCGGAAATCGCCGCGGATCTCGGCCAGGATCTGATCGCCCGTCGTGTCGCCGAGCATCAGGTCGAGCAGGATGATGTCGGGCCGCCACTCAACAGCTGCGGCGTGCGCGTCATGCCCGTTGTCGACCGGCACGCACTCGAATCCGGCCCGCTCCAGGACGCGCCGGACGAGCCGGAGCATCTGCTCGTCGTCATCGACCACCAGGACGATCTCGCGGTGTGTCAGGGGAGTGCGCGGGGGAGTGTCTTTCTCGGACCCGACTTTTCTCGCTACGTTCACGCAGTGCTCGCGGGAGGAGTCTCTTCCGGAACGCCGGCCGGCTCGGACAGATGCAGCAGGCGCCGGCGGAGCGTGTCGGTCAGCACGATTGCACGCTCTGCAGCAGTACGAACCTCGCCAATGTCGGCGCGCACCGCTTCCGGATCGTCGGTCTCCTGGGCGATCAGCTCGCTGTAGTTGACGATCACCGCGAGCAGGTTGCGGAAGTCGTGGATCAGGACCCGGTTTGCCTGCTCAGAGCTTTCATCTTCGGTGGTCACAGTCTTTTCACCAGCTTCCATCGATTGACCTCGCCGTCGCGTTTATAGAGGAGCTCGTCGAGCAGCCAGCGAGCCATCGGGAGGCCGCGGCCCGACTCGCTCTCGGTGTCCGGCATGGCGCGCGTTGCGAAGTCGAGAACTGCCGGTCCCCGATCGATAAAAGACGCGAGCGCGGCGCCCTGTTCGAGCCGCAGCTCGTACTCGATGGGAGGATCGACGTGGTTTGGGCGCCCATGGGTGAGGACGTTCGCGCCGATTTCCGCCAGCGCGATCTCGAAGTGCATGACATTGGTGTCATCCGGTTTTCGACCGGAGGCCTCACGCAGAAGCTTGACCGACTCATGTAGCTTCTCCAAACCTTCATCAAGCTGGCTGAACGTGGCGTGGAACTCAAAGGGCTCCGTACGGCTCCCCACGGTCAGAACCCAGTCAGGGCTTCCTCGACGGTCGAGTAGTAAGGGAACACCCGATCGAGCGTCGTGAGCTCGAGCACCACTCTTACCTGCTGGTTGGGCGCCGCGAGCCGCAGGTCGCCCTGTGAGCTGCGGATCTGCTTCAGCGCGGCGATCACCGAACCGAGGCCGGTGCTGTCGACGAAGCTGATGCCCTCCATGTCGAGGACGACCTTAGGCGAGCCGTTCTTGAGGGCTTCGCTGATAGCTTCCTTCAATGTGGGGGCCCCTGCCACGTCGAGGCGCCCGGTCGGCGCGACAACGGTCGCCCCGTTGTCTGCCTGGCGTGTCTGTACTTCCAAGGTCATGTCCGGATGACTATATGGCAGAAAGTCTCTACTTGAGCCTCTTACACTGCTGGGCGTGAACTCGGCCGCCTCCCCCGGTGGGCAGCGCCTGCTCATCGTCGATGACGAGGAGGCACTGGCAAAGGTCATGGCGCGAACTCTGCGCAGCCGCGGGTTTGAATCCGACATCGCTCTCACTGCGGCTCAGGCCAGGCAGCTTTTCGAGTCCAACGACTACTCGCTGGCCCTGCTCGACGTGCGGCTGCCGGACGAGTCGGGCTATGGACTCCTGCAGGAACTGCGCCACAAGCGGCCGGATACCGCGGTCGTGATGATCTCGGGCGTCGACGACCCCGAGCTGGGCAAGGCCGCGCTGGAGCACGGGGCGTACTCGTACCTGGTCAAGCCCGTGGGGGCGACCCAGCTGTACCTGGTGGTCGTCAACTCGCTGCAGCGGCGCACGCTCGAGCTGGACCATCGCGCCAACCTGCAGCGGCTGGAGGGGATGCTCGACGAGAGGGCTGATCAGATGCGTCGCGCTGTCGAGCTTCAGGCGGGCATGCTGCCGCATTCGCCGTTCAAGGGCGCCGGCTTCGAGCTGGCCGCGCACTTCGTGGCCTCCAAAGAGATCAGCGGCGATTTCTACGACTGGTACCTGCAGGACTCGGGAGGGCTGGTGCTGACGCTTGGGGATGTGATGGGCAAGGGGTTGCCGGCCGCACTGATGATGGCGACGGCGCGGGCCGCGCTGCGGGGCTCGGCGGGTGTGGCGGAGCTCGATGAGGGCATCACCCGCGCGGGCGAGGTGATGGCCGCGGCCCTGGCGGTCAATCACGCGTACGTGACCGTGTTCCATTCGGTGTTCGAACCGCGATCCGGCGACCTGCGCTACGTCGACGCGGGGCATGGGCACGCGCGGCTGGTGCGGGGCATGACGGGGCAGGAGCTCCTGCCCATGCGCAGCGCGCCGATCGGCATCTTTCCCGACACGCAGTTCGTGGTTGGGAAGGTGACGATGAACCCGGGTGACACGCTGGTCGTGTTTTCCGACGGGCTGCTGGATTTGCGGCCGGACCTTGGGACGAAGGACGTGCAGCTTCCGTATGACGCGCGGCAGGCCGGGAGTGCTCAGGAGCTGGTCGACATCCTGGCGCGCGGGTCGAAGGGCCGGGACCTGTTCGACGATGTGACGGTGCTGGCGCTTCGGCGGGTTTGACGGGCGGGCGGCGCGCCCTGATTACGCACCGCTGACGCCAGACGTGCCGAATCCGGCAGTTCATGCACATCGCTGACGTCAGACGTGCGGAATTAGCCCGGATCCATCAGCTGAATGGTCAGTGGTCCAGCGAAGTCTCTAAGCCGACCTTCGGCACTGTCAGGAATGCCCTCGATGAGTCCTGCGCCGATGAAGTCGCGCCCCTCCTGGCCAAAGTCGCGGAGCACTTCCTCGGCAATCCTCATCACACTCCTGACGCACGACTCGTCTGCTTCAGTCACAAGGGCCTTGGCAATCCATGAGACTTCCAGGTACGGCAGGTCCTGAATCAGATCAGCATCCTTGTCGAGGATGGCTTGGAGCATTGGACAGGCGGCGCCCATACGTCTGACTACGCTCTTCGTGTCTAGATGGCCGTCAGTGTCCTTCAATAGATTCCGCGCCCCTCTCCTTGACCCTCTCCCCAGAAGGGGAGAGGGGAATTCTTCTACCTAGTCTTCTTCGCGGTACGACGCGGGGACGGTGCTGTGCGACAGCCAGCGCCCCAGGACGGCGGCGACGACGTGCAGCTTGACGGGCTTGGAGATGTAATCGTCCATGCCGGCGGCAAGGCAGCGCTCGCGATCACCTGAGAGCGCGTCGGCCGTCATCGCAACGATGGGCAGATGCCTTCGCGACGTTTCCGATTTCCGGATCAGCTTGGTGGCTTCGTACCCGTCCATCTCCGGCATCTGGCAATCCATCAGCACCGCGTCGTACTGCGTGCGCTCGATCATGCCCAGGGCATCCGCGCCGTTGGCTGCGACGTCGGTCTGATAGCCCAGACGTTCGACCAGCCTCACAGTGAGCTTGAGGTTGGCGGCGTTGTCTTCGACGACGAGGACTCGCGCCTGCCGTCGGGCCGCATCCATCGCGCCCTCCTCGGACTCAACCGCCGCTCTTGCCGCCCGAGCCGATCGTTCTTCGAGCTTCGTGTGCAAGACGTCGAAGAGTTGTGACGCGCGAACCGGCTTTATGAGCTCCGCATCGACTCCGGGCACCGGGACCTCCGAATGGCCGGCAGAGGTCAGAAGGATTACGACCATGTTCTTCAGCGCCCTGTCGGTGCGGATCTCCGCGGTCACCGCGGCTCCGTCCATGGCCGGCATCATCATGTCGACGATCGCCACGTCGAAGCCATCATCGCCACGCGCTGCGTCGCGCATCTCCCTCAGCGCGTCAGGGCCGCTCTCGAAGCTCCTTTCGCGCATGCCCCACGAGCGCAGGTAGCGCTCGAGGATCGTGCGATTGGTCCTGTTGTCATCGACCACGGCGACGAAAGTGCCGGAAAGGCTGATCGCCTGCCGCATATCTTTCGCCCCGCCGTTGGCGTCCCGAAACAGCGAGGTGAACCAGAACCTGCTGCCCCCACCCTTCTCACTCTGGACGCCGATCTCGCCGCCCATGAGCTGCGTGAGCATCCGAGCGATCGCCAGGCCGAGTCCTGTTCCACCAAATCTGCGCGTCGTCGAGCTGTCGATCTGCGAGTAGGTCGAAAAAACTTTCGCCTGCTCTTCCGGGCTGAGTCCGATGCCGGTGTCGGAGACCTCGAACAGGAGCGCCAGGCCCGGGCCGCTGCTGTTGTGCCGGCTCACGCGTACGACGACCTCGCCGGTTTCCGTGAACTTGACGGCGTTGGCAATCAGGTTGATGAGCACCTGTCGCAGCCGGCCAGGATCGCCGATCACGACCTCTGGGACTCCCGGGTCGACGTCGAGGACCAGCTCGATGCCCTTGTTGGTCGCGGCCTCGGCGAAAAGCTCGACCGCCTCTTCGGTCACATGCTTGACGCCGAAATCGATGGTCTCCAGACGAACGCGCCCGGCCTCGATCTTCGAGAAGTCGAGGATGTCGTTGATGATCTCCATCAGCGAGTCCCCAGACTTGCGAACAGTCTCTACATATTCTTTTTGCTCGTCCGTCAACTCCGTTTCGAGCAGCAGCCCGGTCATGCCGATGACACCGTTCATCGGAGTCCGGATCTCGTGGCTCATCGTGGCGAGGAACTCCGACTTCATGCGTGTCAGCTCCTGCAGCTCCTGGTTGCGCTGCGAGAGGTCCGCGAGCACCTCCGACTTGGCAGTTTCGGCGGCCTGCGTCGCAGTGCGGTGCTCCTCGAGCTGGATGACCACGCGGCGGACGAGGATGCCGAACGCGACCAGAAGCAGCGCCTCCAGGAGGGCATGCGCAGGATCGCCGGCGGCGGGGTTGAAGATCGTCACGAGGAGCAGGTCGGCGACCGCAAGCACTGCCCCGATGGCGAACTCCATCGTCGTGTAGTAGAGGGCGAGGAAAATCAGGGGCAGGAGCACGAACGGGAAAGCGTGGGTGATGCTCAGCCCGAACTGAATCTCGAGGGCGAATGCGACGGCGAGGCTGCAGATCGGCGTGACGGCATGCAGGTACCTCGGGATGCGACTCCAGGGGAGCAGGACCAGCGAGCTGGCGAGCAGGGTCATCACCACCGAGGTGGCGAGGCCGAACTCCGATCCAGACCAGAGTGGATAGAGCGCCATGGCAAACCCGACGACCACCGGCAGCGCGGTAAAGACTCCACCGCGCTCCGGGGTCTTGATCCCGGCCAGCGGCACGAGCACCAGCAGGATTCCGATCAAGGCCGCGCCGGCAAGCACCGGTGAGGCGATGACTGCCGAGTATCCGTGGACGCTGACCAGGCCGACGATCGCGAGGCCCAGGAATGGATAGACGCGACGGCTCAGGCCTTCGGCTTGCAGCGGCGTATTCAGGTCGTTCAAATCAGGAGCCGGGGCTCCAGCTTAAAGCGTTAAGTCAAATTTCAGGAGCCGCGGCCTCAGCTTAAAGCGTCGCGCCCCCGAAGGTCCTTGGATCGTCTGGTCGCGACACTTTGCCTTAAGAGGGTTCTAGTCGGAACGGGCGCATCTACACTTTGGAACCTGCGCACCTTCCATCCCGCCAGGGGGGGCGAGGTTACAGGGGTGTCGCCGGGATCCCATCCACGGAACGAGAGGACCGTATGGACACGGAGCCTGGTGCGTCGAGCGACGCCTTTTGCCGCCATCGCCGCCGTCTTTGCCGTGGAGGCCGCCGCCGGAGCGGGGCCGGTCCTCGCGTTCCCGCTGTACCTGACGATCATCCTGCTCACCGCGCTCCAGCTGAGCAGGACGGAGTCACTCGCGACTGCAGGCCTGGCCGCCATCGCGATCCTCATCCCGCCGTTGGTGAGCGCCAACCAGCCGAGCGACCTGGCTACAGCCGTGCTGCTCGCGGTGGTTTTGATAGTTTCCGCCATTGCGATCACGGCGGTTGTGCGCCAGGTCCGCCAGAAGGCCGCCGATGCTCAGAGCCGGGCCGACGACATCGCCGCCAGCGAGCAGCGCATGCGCATGATGCTCGAGGCCGCAATGGTTGGACTGGCCCTCGTCGACGGCGACGGAAGGTGGCAGCAGGTCAACGACAGGCTCGCGGTGATCCTCGGTCGCAGCCGTGACGAGCTCCCGCGCCTGACCCTCGAGGATGTGACGGCGGAGGCCGATCGCCCGGTGCTCGAAGAAGCACTTGCCCTCCTGCGCAGCGGCGACATCGTCCGTTGGGAGGCGGAGCTCAACCAGGTGCGGGCCGACGGTTCACGGGTACCCGTCTCAGTGGCGATCGCGACGGCGCCCGGACGCGCGTCAGGCGAGTCGCTGCTACTGGTCCAGGAGACCGACATCTCTGCGCGTAAGCGCCTCGACGGCATTCGCGACTGCCTTGTCGCGATACGTCATGTCCTCGTCAGCGGCTTGGCCTGGGAGCAGGCGGTACCGCAGCTGCTCGGTGGCCTGTGCACCTACCTCGATTGGGACCTGGCCCAGTTCTGGGCAGCGGACCGCGACCGGCAGGCACTGCGCGTGCGCCACTACTGGCACCGCGAAGCAGCGGGCTTTGAAGCATTTCGCGAGGAAAGCCGGGAGACTGCGATCCCGATGGGGTTCGGAATGCTGGGTCGCGTCTGGCAGTCAGGGGTGGTGGCGGCGGTCGAGGACCTATCCCGAGTCAATGATTACTCACGCTCCGACCTCGCCCGTGCCGCCGGCCTCAATTCGGTCCTCGCGTTTCCCGTCGTCGAGAGCGGTGTCGTGATCGGCGCCATCGAGCTGCTCGCCGCCCATGTGCGCGACGTGCCGGATTACGAGGTGACGATGCTCTCGACAGCGGGCGTGGAGATCGGGCAGTTCATCCGCCGCTCAAATACGGCTCAGGCGCTCAGGCGCAGCGAGGCGGACCACCGCGCGATCTTCGAACGGTCGCCGATCGGCATCGTGCGCATCAGCAGCGACGGCGAGCTCGTCGAGTCGAACCCGGCCGTGCTGAGCATGCTCGAGTACGACTTCGAGGCGATGCGCGCGAGCGCCTGGCCAGACCTGCTGCGAGCCTATGACCAGGCCGCGGGCCGCCAGCAGCTGGCTCCGCTGCTGGCCGGACTCACAGCCGGAAGCAGCGTGCAGATCCGCGCCTCGACAGCCGCTGGAAAGTGGCTGTGGCTACAGCTCACCGGAACCTCGATCCCGGATTCGAATGGGCGGCCGGAACACGTGCTGGTGATGATCGAAGACGTGACCACCGTGCGGGAGACTTCCGACCAGCTCGCCGAAGCCCTCGAATCGCAGCGGAACGCCAATGCCAACCTGGAAAGGCTCGACCACACAAAGACGGAGTTCCTCTCGATTGTGAGCCACGAGTTCCGGACCGCCCTCACCGGCATCCAGGGCTTCAGCGAGCTCATCCGCGACGGCGGTCTCGAAACGGACGAGGTGAAGGCGTACGGCGGCTACATATTCAATGACGCGGACAGGATCAACCGGCTGATCGGCGACATGCTGGATCTCGACCGGATGGAGTCCGGCCGGATGAGCATGCGCAGCGGCGACGTCGACATCAACGAGGTCCTGAGCGAGGCTATGGCAAGGGCGAGCACCGGGGTATCGACTGTCGAGTTCGATGCCGACCTCGACCCGCGGCTGCCCATCGTCGCCGGCGACCGCGACCGGCTGATCCAGGTCGTCAGCAACCTGGTCAATAATGCGGTCAAGTACTCGCCAGACGGCGGAAGGGTGACTCTGTCCACCCGGGGCGAGGGCGGGTTTGCGCTGGTCAGCGTGACCGACACCGGGCTTGGCATCCCGCCAGACGAGATCGGACATGTCTTCGAGCGCTTCCGCCGGGTTCGCAGCGGTGCCGCGCAGTCGATTCCCGGGACTGGGCTGGGCCTCACGATCGTTAAGCAGATCGTGGAGATGCACGGCGGCAAGATCTGGGTCGAGAGCGCGGTAGGGCACGGGTCGGCATTCCACTTCACCATTCCTCTGGCGGCGGAAGACGCGTCGCCGCTGCAGCGCCGGCATGCCTGAGACGGCAAACCAGGCTGGGACAACCGGGTTCACGGTGCTGGTGGCGGATGACAACGACGTTGCGCAGCGGCTGTGCAAGCGCGTGCTCGAGAAGGCGGGCTACAAGGTGATCATCGCGGTGGACGGCCTGGCGGCGGTGGACGTTGCCCTGAGCCAGCGTCCGTCGATGATCCTCATGGACGTCGCGATGCCGGGGATCGACGGCCTGGAGGCCATGCGGCGGATCAAAGCCGAGGTGCCGACGATGCCGATCGTCATCGCGAGCGCCCATTCGATGGCGAGTGACACCGACCGCTTTCTCGCCGCCGGAGCCGACAAGGTGTTGAGCAAGCCTTTCCGGCTTGCCGACCTGGTCGCGATCGTCGGGCAGTTTGCGCAAGCGAAAAAGTCGCAAGAGACAAAGTCGCAAGAGACAAAGTCGCAAGAGAAGTCGATAGACGCGAATTGAAGTTGAAAGACCTCACCGGGACACGGCTCGGCCAGTACGAGGTCGTCGAGCGCCTGGGCGGCGGCGGGATGGCGGTCGTCTACCGTGCGGTGCAGCAGCCGCTGGGCCGTGAGGTGGCATTGAAGGCGCTGTCGTCCGAGCTGTTCCAGGACGACGGTTTCGTCAAGCGCTTCGAGACCGAGGCCAAGACGCTGGCGAAGCTCGACCACCCCAACATCCTCCCGATCTACGACTTCGAGCTGAACGAGGGTGTCGCGTACCTGACGATGCCGCTGATCCGAGGCGGCACGCTGCGGGACATCCTCAACCGCGGCCCGCTCGACACGCTGACGGCATGGCGCTACCTGCGCGAGATCGGCGATGGGCTGCAGCACGCGCACGACGCCGGCATAGTCCATCGTGACCTCAAGCCGACCAACGTCTTGATCCACGCCGACGGGCGGGCGATGCTGGCCGACTTTGGCCTGGCGCGCGGCGCCGGCCAGCCGACGCACCTGACCACGATCGGCCTCGCCATCGGCACGCCCGGCTACATGGCGCCCGAGCAGGTGATGGGCCATGACGTGGACAAGCGCGCCGACATCTACGCGATGGGCGTGCTGTGTTTCGAGATGCTGACTGGCCGGCTGCCGTTCATCGGCTCCAACCGGATGGAGGTCGCGTACTCGACAGTCAACGCACCGATCCCTTCGGCGGTGAAGCTGAACGCCGCGCTGCCCGACGAGCTGGACCTGCTGCTCGCCAAAGTGCTGGCGAAGGACCCGGCTACGCGCCCCCAGAGCGTGAAAGATCTGCTCGCCGAGATGGCCCGTCTGCCGCAGCGCCGCCAAGCGGCTGCTGCTCCGGCGACAGCGGCTGCCACACCACAAGCATCTGCGCCACCACGGCCCGGCATGACCCAAGAGCCGCCCACGGCGGCCAACATGCGGGCGCTCGGGGCGACGCCCCCGTCAAGGGTGCCGTCAACACTGCCGGCGATGCTCCAGGGGTCGCCGATCCCGACGCCGACGGCAATGGGCGGGTCGGCGATCAGGACGCTCGAGCTCATGGGCGTTCGCGCCGCGCGCGCGAGGGGCCGCTTCATCCTCAACTCGCACGTGAGCAACCTGGTCCATGTCGCCCGCGACGTCACCGGCGACCGGTGGCCCGAGATCGCGTACGCGGCGGGCCTCGTGCAGTACGTCGAACAGGACCCGCCGCACGACGATCAGCTTTCCTCGCCGGTGGAGGCCCTCAGCCGGTTGAACGAGGCTTTCGAGACCATCTACGGGCCGGAGGCGGAGGACCGTATCCGGACATGGGGCCGGCGTGCGACCGAGCGCTGGCTGACTGAAGGACGGCATGGGATGGGCGGGCCGCGGCGGCTGGTGCCGGGTCGCCAGCGCAAGCTGGCCGGGCTCGTCAAGTCGTTCAGCGAGGCCATGGACAACGTGCGCGGCGAGCACACCCACGCGTGGCTGCAGGTGGACGAGCACCAGTTCTGGCTCGTGAACTTCTCGAACATGTTCGCCCTCGGGCGGATCAAGACGGTGAAGTCGTGCCACATCTGGGTGGCGACCATCGAGGCCATCCTCCGGTGGGCGGGCCTGGCCAACGACTGGTATGTCGAGGAGGTCGAGTGCGGTTCGGTGACCGGCACTTTCGACTGCGTTTTCGCCATCCGCTCGGTGGAGACCTAGGGCCGCTAACTACTCCATTAAGCGGTCACTAAGCGAGTAGTTTTTTATTACGCCGCTTATTACGCGATGCGGTTTAAGATCGATTCGCAGGGCTCGCCCTGCCCCCAGATCGCCCTCCCTCCTTTCTGAAGGTCCTCTATCGCAAGGTAGAGGACCTTCTTGCTTTCCGGCCCCGGCCGCTCCCCGCGAGCGGGGAAGCAGACTCTTTAGAGTCCCTTTGTGCGATTTGCGGTCGACGTCACTGCTTGCTGGCGGCCGCAGCGTGTGGGCATGCTCACCGTCGCCGTCGAGCTGTCGAAAGCGCTGGTGGCGGACAAGGGAAAGGACGAGATCACGCTCCTGTGCAGCCGAGAACGCCCGGCTTCACTAGCTGATCTCAAATGCGAAGCGGTCCTTTCGCCTTACCGCCACGAGCTCGCGCTGAAGATGCGGTGGCTGCCGGCGGTGGAGAGGCAGCTGGACGCCGACGCCATCCTCTATCCCTACTGGCCGGCCCCGCCCTTCCGCCAAAAGGACGCACCACCCGCGGCGATCTTCGTCCACGACCTCGCCTTTCGCATCCGGCCCAAAGAAGTGCCGTGGCAGCAGCGGGCGTATCTCGGCACGGTCCTCGGGCCTGCTTTGAAGCATGCAGCCGCGGTTCTGGTGCCATCGGAGTCCACGCGTCGAGACCTGCTGGACCACTACAAGATCCAGGGCCTGGAATCAAAGGTAGAGGTGATCGCGGAAGGACTCCCGCCAGTAGTGCCCGCAGGTCCGCTGCCCGAAGGCATGCAGCCCGGGTTCATCCTCGCGGTGGGCACCGTCGAGCCACGCAAGAACTATCCGCGGCTGCTCGCCGCATTCCGCCAGCTGCGCGGCAGGTCGCTGCCTTTCATCATCAACGGCCGGCCGGGCGTGCCGGAGCTGGTGATCGCGGGCCGGCCAGGATGGGCGTACGGGGACACGCTGCAGCGCATCGCGGCGGAGCCCGGCGTCCGCTACCTGGGGCATGTGGATGAGCCGACGCTGACGGCTCTTTACGAGTCCGCGTCGGTGCTGGCCTTCCCGAGCCTCTACGAAGGTTTCGGTCTTCCGCTGCTCGAGGCGATGTCCCGTGGAGTCCCTGCTGTGGTGGGGGCTGCGGGGGCGCTTCCCGAGCTCGCCCTGGGGGCCGCGATCACGGTCAATCCGGATGACGTGGGCGCGATCGCCAGCGCTCTGGAGCGGCTGCTTTCGGACGAAAAGCTGCGCAGCAAGCTCGGCGAGGAGGGCAAGCATCGAGCGGAGAGCTTCACGTGGGACCGGGCGGCGGCGCAGGCGCTGGCTGTGTTGCGACGGATTGGTTCCGCGGCTTCCCCAGGTGCCACCTCC
>DASRWV010000131.1:0-2831 GCA_035687505.1 Nitrosotalea sp. | reverse complement strand
CTTCGAGGTGGTCTCGTTTCCGACGGTCGCGGACGGCATCGAGGCGGTGCGCAAGAGCATCCAGTCCGGTCTGCGTCCTTCGGTGGTGCGCCTCTACGACGAGGTCGCGACCCGCATCACGCTCAGCCCGGTCGTTGGCAGCGAGCTGCCCGGGGTGGCCACGGTGATCTGTTTCGAAGGGGATGCCGGCGTCGTCGAGGCCGAGCGCGCCTCGATGCTCCGGCTCGCGCGAGCCCATAAAGGTGAGGTGCTGGATGGCGGCCTGGGCGAAATCTGGTGGAACCACCGCTACGACTTTTACGCGCCGCCTCATGCCCCAGAGCTGCCCGCCGTGTGGGGCACCATCGACGTGGTCGCCACGTACGACCGGCTGCTGCCCACCTACCACGCGCTGCAGGAGGCGGTCGCGAAACCGTATGCCGCGCGCGGGCTAAAGCTCCGGTCGCACCTGAGCCACTGGTATCCGTGGGGAGCGATGATCTACGGCCGCTTCGTCCTGCCCGACGGCGGCCCAGATGCCGTCACTCTCCACGACCGCATCTGGAAGGACGGCGTCACGGCAGCGCTCGCCATGGGCGCTGTCATCAACGACCATCACGGCGTGGGTCTCAAGCTGGCGCCCTATATGCCGGCCCAGCACGGAGCCGGCCTGGATGTTCTGCGGCGAATCAAGGTGGCGCTCGACCCGAACGGCGTGATGAATCCGGGCAAGCTCGGACTCTGAGGATGCAGAGCCGAATGGACTTTTTGTACAGGAGGGTGAGATGGCACTGAAATTGGCGATGCACAACTGGATGCGGCCGGAGCCGATCGAGACGACCCTGGCGCGGCTGGCGCGCTTTGGATATGACGGCATCGAGATCTCGGGGGAGCCGGCAACCTATGACCCCGGCGAGGTCAAGGAGCTGCTCGCGAAGCACAACCTGAAGTGCTGGGGCTCCGTGACCTTGATGGTCAACGGACGGGACCTGATCCACGAGGATCACTACGTCCGGCACGGCTCCATTCAATACGCGAAGGACTGCCTCACGTTGGCTTCGAAGCTGGGCGGAAAGATCGTGACCCTCATCCCCTCAACAGTCGGCAAGACCGCGCCGATGGCCTCGGTCGAGCAGGAGTGGAAATGGGCGGTCGACAGCATCAAGGAATGTCAGGAGCACGCTGAGAAGGTTGGGGTGAAGATCGCCATCGAACCGCTCAATCGTTTCGAGACGTACTTCATCAACCGTCACGACCAGGCCCTCGAGCTCGCCCACCAGGTCGGCGGCAACTGTGGGGTGTGCCTCGACTTCTTCCACATGAACATCGAAGAGGACGACTGGGCCAAGGCGCTCAAGACGACTGGCGATGCCGGCAAGCTCTACGACGTTCACGTCGCCGACAACAACCGCATGCCTCCAGGTGAAGGGTCGATCGACTGGAAGCGCGCCGTCGAGGCTGTGCACGCCGCCGGCTACAGCGACTACCTGACGGTCGAGTTCGTTGTCAACGTCGACCGAACGCCACGCTCGACGCGCAAAGAGATCGGCGATGCGACCGAGGCCGACGCCTCTGAGGGGCTGATCAAGTTCCTGCGCGACCACGGCACGGGCGCGGTACCCGAGCAGTACTACGACAAATACGTCGAGGACTCGGCGAAGCACCTGCGCGCGAGCGACAAGCAGCTGCAGTCCGCGAAAGCCTGAACCGGGGCGGGGTCTCGGGTTGAGCGCTCGCGCTCCGTGCATCGTGGTGATCGGCACCCTTGATACCAAGGGAGCCGAAATCGAATACGTGCGCGACAGGATCCGCGCGCTGGGCGGCGAGCCAATCGTGATCGACTCGGGGATTCTCGGCCAGGCATCGGGCATCACCGCGGACGTAACGCGAGAACAGGTCGCGGCGGCGGCCGGCCACAGCCTCGGCGAAATTCGGAAAGCGGGCAGCCGGGGTCACGCCGTCGAGATGATGCGTGATGGAGTGCGAGCCGTCTGCATGCGGCTGCATTCCGAGGGCCGTTTGCAAGGCGCTCTCTGCCTGGGTGGCGCGGAGGGCGCTCTTCTCGGGGCTTATGCGATGCAGGCGCTTCCGCTCGGGGTGCCGAAGGTGATCGTTTCGCCGAGCGCTTCAGGCCGCCGTCCGTTCGGTCCGTTCATGGGCTCGAGCGATGTGCTCGTGATGCATTCGGTGGTGGACATCCTCGGCCTGAACCCGATCGCCATCTCCGTGTTCGACAACGCTGCGGCGGCAGTGATGGGAATGGCCACCCACGCTGGGCGGTCGCCCGCGGGTCTCGGTGATCGCAGCGTGGGTATCACGATGCTGGGGCAAACAACGCCGGGGGTCATGCACCTTCGCGACGCGCTCGAGCGAGCCGGCTGGGAAACCGTGATCTTCCACGCCAACGGAGTGGGCGGACCCGCGATGGAGGCGCTCGCCAGGCAGGGCGCTCTTGCCGGTGTCGTGGACTACACCCTCTCCGAGCTGGCCAACTCGCTCATGGACGGGATCCACGCCACCGGGCCCGACAGGCTCACGGTGGTTGGTGAGATGGGGCTGCCCCAGGTCGTGGTGCCTGGCTGCGTGGATTTCTTCAACCAGGGAGCGCCCGAGACGCTGCCAGAGAGATACCGGCAAAGGCGCAGCTACTATCACAACCCGGTGGCCACCCTCGTCCGGCTCGAACCAGACGAGATGGCGGAGCTGGGACGGATCGTCGCCAAGCGCCTCAACGGTGCGCGCGGACCGGTCTCGGTCATCGCTCCCACTCGCGGCTTCTCGCTGTCAGACACAGAGGGCAGCGCGCTGTGGTACCCGGAGGCGGATGCAGCTTTCCTCCGCTCGCTGGAGTC
>DASRWV010000130.1:0-18187 GCA_035687505.1 Nitrosotalea sp. | reverse complement strand
CCCGAGCGTGGCCAAGGGCGTGGCGATTATGCTCGCGCTGTCGATCCTTGCGATCATCATCGGCGCGCGCGCGTTCGGTCGGGCCGTCGCCTAGGAGCGTTCTGCGCTACTTTGTAAAGCACGGACCCCGCATAGCGTCATTTCTCATCGGCCGGCCGTCTTCCCTCTCCCCTTTTGGGGAGAGGGTCAGGGAGAGGGGCGTGACAGTAAGTTCCCCTCTCCCAAATCCCCCCGGTTAGTGGCCGTTCGTCGTGGTGGAACGACCTCCAGCAGCTGACTTCTCTACCGCAGTCCGCTCTCGCCCCAGGCTCAGAAGATTGCCTTCGCTGTCCTTGAACCAGGCTGCTTTGTCGTCTCCCATGCTCAGGATGCCGCCCTCAGTCTTGAAACCTGGAAGGTCGTATTCCTCTGGATTCACGCCGTTTCTCTTCAACTCTTTCACCGCCTCCTCGACGTCAGGGACCTCGAGAGCGATTTGCGTGTGACTGCCAGAGGCCTTACCGCTGCTCGGAAAGACCAGGAATCCGGTGTTGCCGGTCTTGAAGACAACGCCCCCATCGGGCATTACCATCTCCGGCTTCAAGCCGAGCTTCTGCTCGTAGAACTTGCGAGCCCGTTCGATGTCCTGAGCGGGAAGGGTGGCGTACGACTCCGTGATTTTCAGCATCGTGACCTCCTGGCGATACCTGCCCCGCTGATGCGAACAATTGCATCAGCCCAGGCACCCCAACCGAGCCATTATGCGCGGCGATGCTCGGACCGGCCGAAACCACAATTCACGCCCGGAGAGTCATCATGCGTCGCGTGCGTCAATTGCTCTGTACCTTGCTGATGATCGCCGCGGCACAACTGCCGGTCTCTGCCTCGGCTTACCACCTTCGTGTCAGGCGGACCGGTGACGCGCAGCCCGACGACGACGCCTCCCGACCAGCGTTCCGGCTACGACCCATGGCACGGCGAGAAGGAAGTAGGCGAATCCGGCGACGCTGGATTGGTTGGGCAGCAGCAATGCGATGACTGCCGATAGGACTCCAATCGCGGCAATCGAGGCGTAGAGCAAGATCGAAGCCGTGAGCTCATAGGTCTCTAGGTGGCTCAGACCTAGGCGCGCTCGTGATCGGTATGCGTGCACGTGAAGCAAGGCGAGCAACGTGAACACCGCCGCGAAGCCGACGCCATAAACGACAAAGAGCTGAGGCGCTTGATCGGGCCGCAACTGAGACGGGTTGGGGTTGAAGACCACCACGTACAGAAACTTCAACGGATACACGTAGATGAGGACAACGAACAGGAGCACAAGGTTCAGGACGACGACCCACACGTCTTCGAAGTCGTACCTTCGGAAGTAGGTGTACTGCGCGTACCAGACAGAGGCGAGCAGGCCGAAGGAGACCGCGAAGGCGGGCACACCGCCAAGACGTTGCAGAAGCTCGTCGAAAGTTGCCGGTACTGCCAGCGACACGACGAGAAGGGTGATCGCGAAACCGAAGACCGCATCGCTGAAACCCTCGAGCCGGGACACGTCGGCGCGCCGGCGAGGTGGCTCCAGTGCCGCTGAGCCCTCTCGCCTCTTCTCCGGCATTGGCCAAGGTTAACCCCAGCCACCCAGCCGTCCATCGAGTGCTTCGGTGACTTCGGACCTAGCTCGCTCGTGAATATGCCCGGCCCGGAGCCGGTTGTCACTTGTAGATATTCAGCGAGGCAGAGGAGCACGAGATGACCATGCGACACGTTTCGCTCGGAAAATTGGAGGTTTCCCGCCTCGGCCTGGGGACGATGGGGATGTCCGCGTACTACACAGGCGCGGGAACTGATGATTCAGAGTCCATCCACACCATCCAGCGGGCAGTCGATCTTGGAATCGATTTCATCGACACGGCCGAGGTCTATGGGCCTTACACGAATGAACAGCTGGTCGGCCGCGCGCTTGCGGGTCGCCGCGACCAGGTCGTTCTGGCCACCAAGTTCGGCCTGATCTCTCACCGCAACGGGAACGCGCTGATGGTGGACGGCCATCCGGAAAACATTCGGGCCGCTATCGAGGGATCGCTCAAGCGTCTCGGCACCGACCACGTCGATCTCTACTACCAGCACCGGATAGATCCCTCCATCGCGATTGAGGAGACGGTCGGCGCGTTGAGCGACCTCGTTCGCGAAGGCAAGGTCAAGCACATCGGACTGTCGGAGGCCGCTCCTGAGACCATCCGCCGCGCGCACGCGGTGCACCCAATCGCCGCGATCCAGAGCGAGTACTCGTTGTGGACGCGCGACCCCGAGGCCGAGATCCTTCCGTTGGTCCAAGAGCTGGGCATCGGTTTTGTTGCCTACTCGCCCCTCGGCCGCGGGTTCCTGACCGGTCAGATCCGGTCAATGGACCAGTTCGGCAGCGACGACTTCCGCGCCAACAACCCGCGATTCGCCAAGGGCAACCTCGAGCGGAACCTGCGCATCGTGGACACAGTGGAAGCAGTCGCCAAAGAGGTCGGCGCAACGCCGGCCCAGGTGGCGCTGGCGTGGCTTCTCGCGCAGGGTGACGATATCGTGCCGATCCCGGGCACCAAGCGTGTCGCGCGCCTGGAGGAGAACGCCGCCGCGGTCGCGATCACTCTGACGGCCGACCAGCTCGCGCGACTCGGCGCGATCCAGCCACCGGTGGGGGACCGCTACGCGGACATGTCCAGGATCGGCCGCTAGCCCGAGCCCACCGCTCAGTCGTTAGTTGAGCCCTGGATAGCTGGTCTCAGCAGACTCCAAGAAAGTTCGCAGAGAATTCATAGACCGGTCCCCAACAATTCCTACGTCGACGTGCGCACGAGATCGAGAGTCCAGAGCTGTATGTGGCTCTGCTCCCAATCCCGGACTGTGGGCCGACCTCTTGGGTTCATCAACTCCGCCGAGCCCCAGGGAGGCCCTCCGCTTTGAGCCGTCGGGCAGCCAGCGCAGAAATCGCGGACCTTCCGCAACGAGATCGTCAGCCGTGGATCGCGGCCTTCCGCCATCCGCGTGCGTTCATCGTCCTCGTGGCGATCGCAGTAGTCGCCGACATCACACTCTTCGTGCGCCCTCACACCGCCGGCGACGTCGGCTTGTACTACCAGTACGCCTCGAACTTCTGGTTCGGCTCTCCACCGTTTCACGGACTCCCGGCCGAATATCCCCCGCTTGCCTTGGTCATTTTCACTCTGACCTTGATCCCGCCCCTACAGGACTACGCAACTGTCTTCGCGATCTGGATGGGGGTGCTATTCGGCCTGGCACTGTGGGCAATTCACCGCTTCGAGGGTCGTAGCGCCGCAATTTCGGCGGGCGTCTACCTGGCGCTGGGCGCCTTCGGGACAGTGCTTGCGCGGTTTGACCTGGTCCCTTCCCTGGCTGTTCTCGCCGCGCTTTGGCTGGCTTACCGCCAGCGATGGGGAGCGGCCGCCTCCCTGATCGCCGTCGGCTTTGTGCTCAAGCTCTATCCAATCATCTTGCTGCCGCTGCTGGTCATCGAGCAGCGGCGGACTCAGGGACGGTTCTCGTGGCGCCCGCTTGTCATGTTCGTCACGATCGCCGGATCGGGCATGTTGATTGCCGCGGCTCTCAGCCCGACAGGTTGGTCGAGTCCGTTTGCATACGCGCTCCGTCGCCCACCGCAGGTCGAATCAGTCGAAGCCAGCTTATTGTGGCTTGCGTCCGGCTTTGGCGTGGCCGCGCACGCCAACCAGTCATTCCATTCGCGCAACATTGTGAGCGTCCTCGCGATGCCGTTATCAGCCCTTGGATTCGCGACTATGGTCCTTGGCAATGGCTGGATTTATCTTCGTCATCTGCAGGGCCGGATCAGCGTCCGTCGAGCCACTCTCGCTTGCCTGCTGATCACCCTGCTCGCAAGTAAGGTACTGAGCCCTCAGTACTTGATCTGGGTGCTGCCACTGGTTGCCATCGTGGAGGGTCTGACTTGGCGCTGGCTGCTAATTTGCGCACTGACTTCAGCGATCTATCCATTCCTCTATGTGTCCAATCTGCTGTCTTTCGGCGCCACGAGCTCCGGTACATATGGTCCGCTGTTCGCTGGGATGATCGTCTTGCGCAACGGCCTCATGGTCTATGCCTTCGTGATGGTCGTCCGGCCTGGCGCCTCAAAGCTGCGGATGATTGCGCCGACTGCCTCCGGCGCCGGGGTGATCCGCCGCCTCTAGGCAATGTCCAGGATTACGGATTTTGAACACAAAAAATATGGTCGGGGGGACGGGACACTATTTGAACTCGCAGGCCGAACTCGCCAAAGGCGTGCTCGACCTAATTAGGATCTGCCAGCACCGCCTCGATCACTTCCCTGCAAGCGGATAGCCCCAGACTCCCATCCTCACTCCGCCATGCAGTTTTGACCGAAGCGCCGCCTTCATCCCAGCAATCTGGGATGGCCTGGCCAGGGATGGAAGGGCAATCTTTCGCTTCAGGACTTCACACGGCAAAAGGAGACGACATGTACGCGAGAACATCGACTTGGACGGGGACGCCGGAGGCGCTCGAGAATTGGGTTCGCCATGTGAGAGAGAAGGTGGCCCCTATGGTGGCCGGGCTTCCGGACAACGGCGGCGCATACTTCTTTGTCGACCGAGACCAGGGCCGTGCTCTCACGCTCACGCTCTGGACTTCGGAGGGCGCCGCTTTGAAAAGCGATGCGAGCGCCGACAAGAGCCGCGAGTCGACAGTGGCGGCGACGGGAGTCGAGCTCGTTGAGCGGGGGCGGTTCGAGGTGGTGGGCAAGGTCTAGCCTCGTCGAGCTCAACGAGTAATAAGGAGACAGTTTGAAGTCCGGCCTAGCACTCGACGACCTGGTCGCGGTCATCATCGAAACCTGCCGGGCCGGACTCGAGCCTGATGCCCTGCGCGCGGCGGTGCTTCCGCGGCTTCGCAGGGCCGTTCCCGTGGACGCTCTGTGGTGGGCGACCGTAGACCCCGCTACCCTCCTCTATACCCAGGCTCACCGCGAGGAGTTACCTAGCGATACAGGCACTTACTTCGTCGAGAACGAGTTCCTGCGAGATGATGTGAACAAGTGGACGGCGCTGGCCGGCGATCGATCCGGAGTGCGAACGCTTGCTGCGGCGACCGACGGGAAGCTCGAACTCAGCCCTCGCTATCGAGACATCTTCGAACCTTTGGGGCTCGCCGACGAACTCCGCGCGGTGTTTCGGGCTCGTGGTGCCGTGTGGGGATTCCTATGCCTCCACCGCCAAAGAGGAGCAGTTTTCTCGCCGCAGGAGCAATGGTTCATCCACCGGATCGCGCCACATATCGCCGAGGGTGTCCGCCTCGGACTGTTAGTGCAATGCGCCGCCCGGGACGATTTGGCTGAGTCGCCTGGCCTGATCCTGCTTGCGCCCGACAACAGTGTGATCGGCAGAAACCCGGCGGCAGACCAGTGGCTTGAGGAGTTGAACTGGCAGGAGGCCGGCGAGATCCCGATAGAGATTCATTCTCTCGCAGCCCGTCTGCGTCGAGCAGACGCATCCACAAGCCTGGCCCCGCTGCGTGTTCGGACCAGCAGTGGCCGCTGGAGCATTCTGCAAGCGTCGTGGGTCTCCGGCGAGGATCGGAGCGTGGTCGCTGTGATCATTCAGGAGGCGACTCCCGAGGAAGTGGCGCCGATCGTGATGAGCGCCTACGGGCTCAGCGAACAGGAGCGCGCGGTCAGCCGGCTGGTCTTCCAGGGGCAGTCGACGCACGCGATCTCGGATCGGTTGCATATCGGCGAGCACACGGTTCAGGATCACCTGAAGTCGATCTTCAACAAGACCGGCGTACGGAGCCGGCGCGAACTGGTCGCAACAGTCTTCCGGCAGCGCTACCTACCGCGGATGAAAGCTGGCGACCCCCGGAGTCCGTCGGGCTATTTTGCTGATCCTGCGAGCGCGTCTCCGTAGAGCGCTCCCAAACTTCACCACCGGCGGGTGGGCCGATTCATAATTTGGTCTCGCATTCTGAAAGGACGTGGCTTCGCAGTTCAAATAAGGAAACTTTGAACTTGGTTGGTCGTTGGTCGGGGAGGGGGGATTTGAACCCCCGACCACCTGACCCCCAGTCAGGTGCGCTACCGAGCTGCGCTACTCCCCGAGACCGGTAATCGTACCTGCGCTCTGCCCGCAGACACCCCGACCGCTAGCGCACCGTTAGCGCCAAAAGTGCCGAATTACGTTCGAATTACGCCCCGTTGGCGCCAAACGTGCGGCATTCGGCCAGGCTAGCCGCGGCCCGCGTACGCGACGAGGCCACGGTGCGTTGAGGTGAACCCTGCTTCGCGCAACGGCGCGTTGAGGGGCGAATCCATGACGGAAACTCCATCGACGCGCTGCACCTCCACCCGTCCGGCCAGCACCGCCATCCCGATCAGCGCCCGGAGATGCTCCGGCGTGACCTCGCCGCTGGTGAGAAGCGAGCGGCCGCCCCGCTCGAGGTAGAGCTTGAGCCGGCCGTCATCCAGCACGCAGTACGCGCCTGCGGTCCGGCCCATTCTTCCGTCTGATCGCGGCCAGGGCAAAAGCGAGCCGTACGAGTTCGCGGGATCCGTCGCGGCAAGGGCGATGATCCCGCCACCCGAATCACGCAAAGCCCGGAGCCGATCCACCGCGCCGGGCAAGGCAAACTGCGACCCGCCCAGTCCCTCGACGAAATAACCGCGCCGGATCCGGCCCGACTCCTCCATCGCACGGAGCACCGGGTACAGGGCAGCAAAGCCTCCGGGCCATCCCTCCGACACGACAGTTTCGCGGGTCAGGACTCCGTAGCGCTGAAGCAAAACGCCGGCCGCGGAGTGCAAACGCTCGGTCGGGGCCGCCCCCGCACCGACGAGGTCCGCGACGAGCGACCAGCGTCCTGAGGCGCGGGGCTGTGTGAGTCGCGGCAGGCGCGGCCGGTGCGGGGACCTACGGGCGATCGGACCGAGGAGGCGGAGCGGAGCAAACGTGTCATTCGTCACCTCGCCCGACCAGACCAGGTCCCAGAGCGCGTCGAGGATCGCCTCCTCATCGCCACCGCCACATGCGTTGTAGAGGTCGCGAAAAAAGCTCGCGCCGCGCGACTTCAAATGCTCTCGCAGGCGCTGGTGAAGCTCGCCAACCGGCGGGTCGATTGGCTCGGGGACCAGGCGAGGTGCGTCGCCGCGCAGGTACAGCGCAACCTTTCCATCGCTCGCCCCGAGCGAGCCGCGTCCAACCCATACGACCTCGCCCATGGAGATGAGCTCGTCGAGCAGGCGCGTGTTGTAGCCACCGATACGGGCGGCGATCACGTCGCGTTCGATCACACTCGCCGGCAGCGCCGCGCCCTGGAGCTGGAACACGACCTCCAAAAGCCTGTCCACGCCTGTCGCTTTCGCGCCGATTCCATGCCACGCGGGTAGGAACCGCGCGACCGCTTCCGGCGGGACCGATTCGACCTCGTGGCGCAAAGCGGCCAGAGAGCGGCGCCGGAGGACCTTCAAGACCTCGGGGTGGCAGTACTCGCGACCTTGCTTCGCCCTTCGAAACTCTCCCGCAAGGACATCGCCACGCGCCGCGAGGCGAGCCAGCGCCGCTTCGACTGCGACTGAGCCCACGGCCCAACGCTCGGCCGGATCGGAGGTGACGAAGGGCACGTGCGTGCGAGCCCAACGCCGAAGCAGCGAGTCGAGCGGATCGGGGCCGGGACTCAAGAAGACGTCGGGCAGGCCGACCGGCAGGCTTGCGCCAAGCGCCTCGCGATAGCGACCACCATCTTCGGCGGCGATCCATCGCGATTGGCCCGCGACGCGCACCGCGACCGCCCGACGTTCGCGTTCCAGCGCCCGCAGCCACTCCTCCGAGATGCCGCGGGCTGCTGCCTCGTTCATGGTGAGGTCGCCGAGGCGGACCAGCAGGTCGTGCGCCTCGTCGGCGTCGCGTGGGAATCGCTCTGGCAGCAGGCCTTGCAGCTCGAGCTCGACCGCGGCGATCGCCTCCGGGTCGAGAAGCTCACGCAGGTCCTCGCTGCCGAGCAGCTCGGCCAGCAGCTCGCGATCGAGTGTGAGCGCTTGCGCTCGGCGCTCGGCCAGCGGCGCGTCGCCCTCGTACATGAACTCAGCGACGTAGGCGAACAGCAGCGACGACGCGAACGGAGAAGCGCGCTCGGTGTCGACAGCGACAACGCGTATTTCGCGCGACCGAATCGCGCGAAGAAGCCCCATCAGTGCGGGCATGTCGAAGTGATCCGTCATCACCTCGCGCCAAGTCTCGGCGAGGATCGGGAAGTCGGGAAACTGACCCGCCACCTTCAGCAATCCCGCGCTGCGCATGCGCTGCTGCCAAAGCGGAGTGCGCAAGCCAGGGCGGCGGCGCGGCAGCAGCAGCGAGCGCGCCGCGTTCTCGCGGAACCGCGCCGCGAACAAGGCGGACGCCGGCAGCTGAGATGAGACCAGTGCCTCGATCTCCTCGGGGTCCAGCATCAGCTCATCGAGCGAAGGAGGCGACTCGACCTCCGGCAGGTGCATCGCGATCCCGTCATCGGTCCAGAGCGCGCGTGCATCGACGCCGAGCCGTTCTTGCAAGCGCGCCTCCAACGCGAGCGCGAGCGGCGCGTGGACACGACCGCCGAACGGCGTGTGGATGCACACGCGCCAGTCGCCCACCTCGTCCCGAAACCTCTCCACCACCACAGTCCGGTCGTCCGGCACCACGCCGGTCGCCGCGGCCTGCTCGTCCAGGTAGGCCATCAGGTTCTTGATCGCCAGGTCGTCGAAACCCGCGCGTTCCCTCAATCGCTTCGCCGCCACTTCCGGTTCGGCAGCTCGAAGCTCGCGGACCATCTTGCCGAGCGCGGCACCCAGCTCGACCGGCCGGCTCGGAGTGTCGGCCTTCCAGAACGCGATCTTGCCCGGCTCGCCCGGCGCCGGGGTGACCAGCACCTGCGATGGCGTGATCTCAGCGATTCGCCACGTCGATGCGCCGAGAACGAATGTCTCGCCCACCCGAGTCTCATAGACCATCTCCTCGTCCAGCTCGCCGACCCGGCGCCCGTCTTCCACGAGGTTCACCGTGTACAGGCCCCGATCGGGGATGGTGCCGGGGTTGGTCACGGCCAGCCGCTGAGCCCCTGCGCGGCCGCGCACTTTGCCCGCCACGCGATCCCACACGATTCGCGGCCGAAGCTCGGCGAAGTCGTCGGACGGATAGCGGCCGCTGAGCATGTCGAGCACCGATTCGAAAGCGCGCGGCCCGAGGTCGCTGTATGGATACGCGCGCCTGACCACGCGGCCAAGGTCTTCGACACTCCACTCGTCCATCGCGCACATCGCCACCACCTGCTGGGCGAGCACGTCGAGCGGCTTGCGCGGCACGGTAGTCGACTCGATGCGGCCTTCGAGCATGCCCTCCACCACCGCCGCCGACTCGAGCAGGTCGCCGCGAAACTTCGGGATGACCACGCCACGCGAGATCTCGCCCACCGAATGGCCGGCACGTCCTACACGCTGGATGCCCGCCGCGACGCTTGGAGGCGCCTCGACCTGAAGCACAAGGTCGACCGCTCCCATGTCGATGCCAAGCTCGAGTGTCGAGGTTGCGACGAGACCTTTGATAGTGCCCGCCTTGAGCCGGTCCTCGATGATCATGCGCTGCTCTCGCGCTATCGATCCGTGATGAGCGAGCACCAGCTCCTCGCCCGCGAGCTCGTTGACCCGCGCAGCGATTCTTTCAGAGAGCCTCCGCGAGTTGACGAAGACGATCGTAGAGCGGTGCTCGCGGATCAATTCCAGGACTCGCGGATAGATCGCCGGCCAGATGCTGTTCACGGTTTGTCCGCTCTCGTCCTCGACCGCGACCCTCGCCATGTCCTCGACCGGCACCTCGACGCGCACTTCCATCGTCTTCAGCCTTCCGGCGTCGACGATGCTCACCTCGCGGTCCGAACCGCCAAGGAATCGACCCACCTCCTCCAGCGGACGCTGCGTCGCCGACAGCCCGATCCGCTGCGGCTCGACCTTGGTCAGCACGCTCAACCTCTCGAGGCTCAGCGCGAGGTGGCTGCCGCGCTTGGTGGCGGCGACCGAATGGATCTCGTCGACGATGAGCCAGCGCACTGAAGCGAGGATTCGCCGCGCGGAGCTGGTGAGAAGCAGGAACAGCGATTCAGGGGTGGTGATCAGGATGTCGGGCGGGTGGCGCTCCATCGACCGGCGAACGTCGCTGGGCGTGTCGCCAGTGCGGATGGCGACGGAGATCTCGGGAGCTTTCCCACCTGCGGCTTCGATGTGGTGGCGAAGCCCGACGAGTGGCGAGCGCAGATTGCGATCGACGTCGTGAGCCAGCGCCTTCAGCGGAGAGACATAAAGGACGCGACAGCGCTCGGCCTCAGCGGGCACGGGCTCGATGGTCAGCCGGTCGAGGCACCAGAGGAAGGCGGCCAGGGTCTTGCCACTGCCGGTAGGCGCGGCCATGAGGACGTGCCGGCCGGCGGCAACCTCCTGCCAGCCGCGTTCCTGAACCTGCGTCGGGCTGTCGAAAGAGCTCCGGAACCAGTCCCGCGTGGCCGGCGCAAAGAGGTCGAGTGCGTTCCCCACCAGACTCATTTTGACCAGTCCCAGATCCACAAAAGAGGCTGCCTCCCCGCTTCGCGGGGAGGTGGCGCCTACCCATTTATGGGGAGGTGGCGCAAAGCGCCGGAGGGGCGCCGGAGGGGCGGTCTAAGCTGGCCAAGAGTTTCAAAGCGCAGACTGGTGGCAGCTGAGCAGATGTACCCCTTCGAGCGAAAGGGCTTCCCCACTTGTGGGGAAGGTGGCGCCTCCCCACTTGTGGGGAGGTGGCGCAAAGCGCCGGTGGGGCGCGCAGCGGCCGGACGGATGGGGAGGCGGACCTTGCAATATCACTCGTTGTGATTCCACCTGAGCGTTTTCGAGAGGTCATGGCCAGCTTTCCCAGCGGCGTCGTCGTCCTGACGGCGTTCGGGGAGGATTCACACCCACGCGGTCTAACCGTCAGCGCTTTCTGCGCCGTCTCGCTCAACCCGCCACTCGCCCTCGCCTGCATCGACAAGACGTCCAATACCCTGCCGGCCGTGCAGCACACCGGCGGCTTCACCGCCAACATCCTGGCCGCCGGCCGCGAGCAGCTCGCGCGCCGCATGGCGACCAAGGTGACAGACAAGTTCGACGGCATCGGCTGGCGCCGTCCGGAAAGTCCCATCGGAGGGCCGATTCTCGAGGACGACATCGCGGGCTACGCGGTGTGCACGCTGCGCGACACGATCGAGGCCGGCGACCACTGGGTTCTCATCGGGCTGGTCACCGAGGGCGATCACCGCGCCGGCGTCGTTCCCATGATCTTCAGCCGCCGGGGATACGACCAGGCCTGAGAGTCAGATCAAGAACGGAATCAGCCTCTTGGTCCGCCGCATGTACTCGCGATAAGGGGGGCCGAGGTCGGTCGCCAGCGCCCGTTCCTCGACCCTGATCCGGTACGCATAACCGGCAGCCACAATCACGATCGCCGCCAGCGAGGCCAGGTTGAGACAGCACAGGAGCACGCCCAGGAGCGTCAGAAGGGATCCGGTGTATGACGGGTGCCGTACCCAGCGGTACGGACCCGATTGCATGACCTCCTGGCCAGGACGGGTCGCGACGTCGACGGTAAACGACGACCCGAGCACCCGGATCGAATACCACCGCAGGGCCATGCCCGCGAGCATGAGGATCATTCCGAACACGAATAGCGCAGTTCGCCCGCTCTTGATCGCGGCGTCGGGAAACGAGAAGGCCAGGCCGATGCCGGCAGTGACGGTCCCCCAGACGGAGCCGATCACCACAAACCTCGAGCCAAAATCCTGTTTGGCGGCGCCGGCGGTCGGGCGGCGCCGGTAGCCGATCCAGAGTTCGGACCCGACCCAAGCGTAAAAGACAACCCAGAACGCAACCACCAGGGCAGTCGGCGCGGCAGCCGTGCCAAAGAAGAACGCCGGCCCGACGTAGCGAGTGACCTCGAGCAAAGCTTGGTGAAGCGCTACTGGCGCTGCACAGGCGTCGCCTGGCGTGCGATCTCGTCGATGGCGGCCAGCACCTGCGGCCAGACCCGCTTGGGCAAGACATGGCCCATCCCATCGAACTCCAGGTATCGCGCGCCGGGTACTGCCTCGGCGACCAGGCGCCCGTTCTCGACGGGCACCAGCACGTCGTCGACGCCATGAATCACCAGCGTTGGCAGACGAAGGTTTTTCAAGCGCTCGAGGCGACTCTTCGCGGCAAGGATCGCGACGAGCTGCCGCCCAACCCCCACCGGGTAGTAAGCACGGTCGATCGCGCTAGAGGCGCGGCGCAGCTCGAAGGCTTCGTCGAACGGATCGCTCGAACCCATGAGGACGCGCCGGAATCCCATCGCCTGCTCGACGCGCTCCTCGCGTGTGGGCGGGGGTGAGACCATCAGGACCGCAGCTCCTTCAGGTGTCGGGGCGACCTCATCCTCCCCACCCGGGCCGGACATGATCGACGTCAGCGAGAGGACGCGGTCCGGATGGTTGAGGGCGGCCGTTTGGGCGATGAATCCCCCCATCGACACGCCGACGACATGGGCGGCGCCGATGCCCAGGGCGTCGAGCAGCCCGACAGCGTCATCGGCCAGATCTTCCAGTTGGTACGCCGGCTGCGGGTTACCGCCGAATGCGGCCGCCATGTCGGGAAAGCCGGCCTCCTCCATCCGGGTCGACAGCCCGGAGTCCCGGTTGTCGAAGCGGACGACGCGGAATCCCCGCGCCGCCAGCTGGGTGCAGAAGTCCTCGTCCCAGCTGATCATCTGCGAGCCAAGCCCCCCGATAAGGAGCAGCGGCCGGTCGTCGGGACCTCCGAAGGTCTCGTACTCGAGCTCGATCCCATTCGCCTTGGCCCGGGGCATGAGCTCATTCTCCTACTCTTAGCGGAAGTGGCCAGAACGCTGCCCGCTCGCTCCGAAGTGGACAAGCGTTTTACCTGGCACAGCGAGAGTGTCTTTCCCGACGAGGCGGGCTGGGAGCAGGCGGTCGAAACGATCATCGCGCGCCTGCCCGACCTGGCCGAGTTCCGGGGTCACCTGGGCGACTCGGCGGACGCACTGGCCGACTGGTTCGACGCGAGCGAGAGGCTGCACCGGCTGATGGGCAAGGTGACGGTCTACAGCACGATGTCCTACTCCGTCGACACGGGGAACGAAGCTGCGTTCGCACGCACCGACCGGCAGCGCACGGTCGCCGCCCAGCTCGGCGCCGCCACATCGTTTGCGCTGCCCGAGATGATCGCGATCGGATTCCCGAAGCTTCGCCAATGGGTCGCCGCCTCGCCACGGCTGGCTCACCTCGGCCACTATTTCGACCGCGTCGAAAAGCTGCAGAAGCGGATTCGAAGCGCGGAGGTGGAGGAGGTCCTGACGCAAGCGTCGGACCCGCTCGCCACTGCGCTTTCCGTGCATGGCGTGATGGCCAATACCGACTTGCGCTTCGCGCCTGCCGTCGCCGCTGACGGCACGGAGCTCGAGGTGGCTCAAGGGACGATTGGGGCGCTGCTCACGAGCGGCGACCGCGAGCTCAGGCGGACGGCGTTCGAAAGCTACGCCGACGCGCACCTCGCGATGCAGAACTCGATGGCGGGGAGCATAGCCGGCGGAGTCAAGCGCGACGTCTTCTACGCACGCGCCAGAGGCTTCCCTTCCTCCCTGGCCGCATCGCTCGAGCCCAACCACATCCCGCCCGAGGTCTATCGCAACATCATCCAGGCGTTCCGCGACAACGTCGGCACGTGGCACCGCTACTGGAGGATCAAGCGCAAAGCGGCGGGCCTGGAAGTGCTGAAGCCCTACGACACGCGCTCGCAGGTCGGCTCGACATTTAGCGTCTCTGACGAGCAGTCCGTCGAGTGGATCGCGGAAGGGGTGAGGCCACTGGGCGAGGAATACGTGAAGGTCCTGCGCCAGGGAGCGCTGGAGGATCGGTGGGTCGACATCTACCCGAACAAGGGCAAGCGCATGGGTGCGTTCTCGACCGGTGTGCCCGGCACGTTCCCATTCATCTTCATGAGCTACAACGACGACATCTACTCGATGAGCACGCTGGCTCACGAGCTAGGCCATTCGATGCACTCGCACTATGCGCGCCAGACGCAGCCCTTCATCTATTCGAGCTACGGGCTGTTCCAGGCTGAGGTCGCATCGAACATGCACCAGGCGCTCGTGCGCCGCCATCTGCTCGCCACTCAGACCGATCCTGCCATCCAGCTCGCCGTAATCGAAGAAGCGATGTCGAACTTCTATCGCTACTTTTTCATCATGCCGTCGCTTGCGAGGCTTGAGCTGGAGATGCACGAGCACGTCGAGCGCGGCGGCGCGATCACCGCCGCGTACCTCAACAACCTGATGGCGGATTTGATGATGGAGGTCTACGGATCCGAGGTCGAGGTCACCGGGCGCGACCGCGATCGCATCGGTTCGACGTGGGCGCAGTTCCACACGCACCTGTACAGCAACTTCTACGTGTACCAGTACGCGACCGGCATCGCGGCCGCGGACCATCTGGTCGAACCCGTCGCAAGCGGAGACCCGAAGGCCGTCGCGTCTTACCTGGCGTTCTTGAAGAGCGCGGGCTCGATGTATCCGCTCGAAGGCCTGCGGATGGCGGGGGTCGACATGATGTCGACCGAGCCGGTGAATGCGGCTTTCGCGACGCTGGCGCGGATGGTGAGCCGCCTGGAGGAGCTGACTAGCTGAAGTTCCCTCTCCCCTTCAGGGGAGAGGGTTAGGGTGCGGTGCGTTAAGGACGTAATACCAGTCGATAGACGTTCGTCTTGCGCGGCTTGAAACCCATTCGCGGATACAGCCGGTTCGCCGCCTCGCGCTGCACGCCGGACTGCAGTTCGGCGACCTGCGCGCCTTTCTCGCGCGCGACGTCCAGCGCCGCGCTGACCAGCGCCGCTCCGACGCCCTTGCCGCGCGCGGCTTCGTCGACCACGACCTCGTCGAGGCGCGCCTTGATCCAGAACGGGGTGGTGTAGACGATCACGGTGGTGGTGCCGACCACCTCCTCACCATCCTTGGCCAAGAGCAGCGTTACCGCCGGATCGGCCACCAGCGCCTCGATCCTCTCCATCGTCGGCACCGGCAGCTTGTCGTTGAGCTGCGGCAGCAGGTGCGCCAGGGCGGCATGCACCTCAGCCGTCGCCTCCGTCACCGTTTCGATGCGAACCATCTGGCTATTCTCCCTCCCCCCATCGGGAGGCCGGGATAGAAGGAGTTCCCTCTCCCCTTTGGGGAGAGGGCCAGGGTGAGGGGCTTAAGCTCGAGCGGTATGGCGCAGGTAGAACTCGAACAGCTTCGCTACGTGTTGGAGGCCGAGCTATTGCCCGCCATCCACCCCAATCGCATCCCCCTCGAGGTTTCCGCGTTCACCGTGCGCGGCGAGCCGATCCCCTATGAGGAGGCGGTCCAGGGCGACTATCGCCCGTTTCGGGTCGGTGACGCATGGGGCCCGCCCTGGAGCACTACCTGGTTTCACGTGCAGGGCCAGGTGCCTGAAGAGTGGGCAGGCCAGCACGTCGTGGCGCTGTTCGACCTCGGTTTCGAGGGCCCCACCGGTTTCACGTGCGAGGCCCTGGCCTGGAAAGACGGCAGACCGTGGCGCGGAGTCGATCCCAACCACCGGTGGCTGACGATCAGCGGGCCGGTCGTTGACTTCTACCTGGAGGCTGCCGCCAACCCGAAGGCTACGGAGTCAGGCGCCGAACCCGCGCAGTCGATGATCGCGCTGCGCCAATCGGATGCTCCCACATTCGTTCTCCAGCAGGCCGAGCTCGCGATCCAGGACGAGCACGCGCGCAAGGCTGCGCTCGACTACAAGGTCGTGCTCGAGCTGGCCGAAGCATTCACCTCCCCGCTCGGCGGGGAGGTGGCGCGAAGCGCCGGAGGGGGCGCGCACGTTATAGAAGCGCTCGAGTCCGGCAACTTGAGTGAGGTCCTGTCGCGGCCGAGCCGGTCGACTCACGTCGTCACCGCCGTCGGCCACGCCCACATCGACACCGCCTGGCTGTGGCCCCTGCGCGAGGCGCGCCGCAAATGCGCGCGCAGCTTCTCCACGGCGCTCGCGCTCATGGACGAGTACTCCGACTACCGCTTCGCCTGCTCGCAGCCTGCGCAGTACGCGTGGATGAAGGAGCACTACCCGGACATCTTTCGCGGTATCAAAGAAAAGATCGCCGCGGGCCAGTGGGAGCCGGTCGGAGCGATGTGGGTCGAAGCTGATTGCAACCTGCCGTCAGGCGAAGCGCTGGCCCGACAGCTCCTGCACGGCAAGCGGTTTTTCATGCACGAGTTCGGCTACGAAACAAAAGAGCTCTGGCTGCCCGACGTCTTCGGCTACCCAGGCTCCCTGCCGCAGCTCATCGCCGAAGCGGGCTGCGACTACTTCCTCACGCAGAAGCTCTCGTGGAACGACACCAACAAGCCGCAGCACCACACCTTTATATGGGAGGGGATCGACGGGACCCGGATCTTCACCCACTTCCCGCCCGCTGACACCTACAACGGCGACTTCACTGCAAAACAGGTCGTGTGGAGCGTCGAGAACTACAAGGATCGCGAGCGTGTCGATCGCTCCCTCTATCTATTTGGCTGGGGTGACGGAGGCGGCGGTCCGGAGCCGGACATGATCGAAGCGGCCCACCGATTGCGCAACGTCGAGGGCGCGCCGCGCGTGGAGCTCGGCACGGCGCGCGAGTTCTTCCAGCATGCGAGTCGGGAAGCCAAAAACCTCTCGACCTCGGTCGGCGAGCTCTACTTCGAGCTGCACCGCGGCACGTACACGAGCCAGTCACGCACGAAGCGCTGGAACCGGCTCGCGCAAACGGCGCTGCGCCACGCGGAGATGTGGTCGGTGGCCGCCGGCGGCGATTATCCGGCAACCGAGCTGGAGGCGCTTTGGAAGACGCTGCTGCTCAACCAATTTCACGACATCCTTCCCGGCTCGAGCATCGACTGGGTGTACGAGGAAGCGGAACGCGACCTCGAGCAAGTCACGGAGAGGGCGTACGAGGAAATCGCTCACACCGCAATGTCGGCAATCGCCGGCTCAGGCAAACAACTGGTGGCCTTCAACCCGACCTCTCACCCGCGCAGTGAGATAGTCATGCTCGGCTTCGAATTCGAGCGCGTCGAGGCTCCGCCTTGTGGGTGGGCGGCCATCGTCCCGCACCCAGACGAACCCGAGGTCTCGGTCACCGACCACAGCATGGAGAACGAGCTTCTCCGCGTCGAGTGGGACGACCGTGCGGTGCTGACCTCGATCTGGGACAAGTCCGTTGGGCGCGAAGTGCTGAGCGGACCCGGGAATCTGCTCCAGCTGCACGACGACAACCCTCGAAATTGGGATGCCTGGGATCTCGACGCCGAGTACCGCGACTCGTTCATAGAAGTGACTGAGATCGAACAGGTCCACCGGCGGGGCGGTCTCCGCGGACAGCTCGGGTTCGGGCGCAGGTTCGGCGATTCGATGCTGTTCCAGACCATGAGCCTTGACGCCGGCTCACGAGTGCTGCGTTTCGAGACATTTGTCTCGTGGCAGGAGCGGCACAAGATGCTGAAGGTTGCGTTCCCGGTGAGCGTCAGGTCGCGCGAGGCGACATATGAGATCCAGTTCGGGCACGTCCGGCGGCCGACGCACCAGGACACGAGTCAGGCCAGGGCGATGTTCGAGGTCTGCGCGCAGCGCTGGGCGGATCTGGGTGAGCACGACTACGGCGTCGCGCTGCTCAACGACTGCAAGCACGGGTACGACATCCAGGGATCGGTGATGCGACTTTCGCTTTTGCGCGGACCGACACACCCGGACCCGACCGCAGACCTCGGCAACCACCGGTTCACCTACGCTCTGATGCCCCATCCCGGAGATTTCCGGGAGGCCGGCGTCATCGAAGCCGCGGAGGACCTGAACGTTCCGCTGCGAACCCCTCCTGGCAACCTCCCAACCGGCTCGTCCCGATCTCTGATCGAGCTCGACACCCGACAGGTGATCGTGGAGGCGATCAAGAAGGCCGAAGACTCAGATGCTGTGGTGATCCGGCTCTATGAAGCTTGGGGCGGCAGCTGCAAGGCTCGCATCAAGACCACGCTGCCCGCCAAGCGGGCGTGGCTATGCGACCTGTTGGAGCGGGAGCGAACCGAAGTGAAAGTAACGAACAGCCAGCTGG
>DASRWV010000129.1:0-11171 GCA_035687505.1 Nitrosotalea sp. | reverse complement strand
GGGCGTCAAGCAGATGGAGCGCGGGCTCGTGATGATGAAAGAGGTGTCCGACCTGAGCACACAGGTGCAGGTGTCCACTCAGCAGCAGAGATCCGTTACCGCCCAGGTCATGGACGCGATCGAGCACATTGCGGAGGGAAGCCGCGCCGTGGCAACCACTGCCCAGGAGATGGCCTCCGCGGCGGTGAACCAGGGCGAGCTCGCTGCGGACCTGGCCGGTTCCGGCTGGAACCGCACCCACTAGCCCGCAACTTGACCGCCCCGCTTGTGGGGAGGTCCGACTTTCACCTCCCCACTAGTGGGGAGGTCGGACGCCGCTTGCGGCGTCCGGGTGGGGGCGACCCCTAAGGCAAAGCCTTTTGAAACCCGCCTGACACTGTGTGTGAGACTGCTCCGGCAGGACCCTGCAGCCATGAAAAGGTGGCACGTGGTGACGGCGGTCGTGATTGTCGTAGTGCTGCTCCTTGCGGGGATCGGCTGGGCAGCGTGGTGGCTGAACGACAACATCGACGCTCCGGGACCTGGCGCCACTGGAAGCGGCCCGTGCAGCTCCGCCGACTCGATCAACATCCAGATGGTTTTCACGGACGGGCACACGGTTCAGGCATGCACCCGCGATCGGCCGCCCTGTCCGAATCAGACCACCAGCGGAATCATCAACGGGGTGACGATCACCACCCGGTTCGGTCTCGGCAATCAGCTGCGCAGCTCGTCACGCCGATACATCTTCTCCATCCGATTCGACAGCACGCTCCCGGCGGACGCGGGCGAACAGACCCTCACCCTCGCACCCGGGCCGTGGATCATGCCTGGCGCACCCGCACCTACCGCGCTGACCAGCGCGTACATCTCCATCATTCCCCGCGATCCACACGAGGAGGCCTACTTGATGGAATCCGGCTCTCTCACGGTCTCTTCGTCACATGGCGTGGCCCACGGCAGGATCGTCGGCACGTTCAGCGGGCACGGGCCCACGCGCCCGGATCGACCCGCCCCCTCACCGGCCAACGAGCCCCCTGTATCGATCAGCGGCACGTTCGCCTGCAATCACTGATGAGCCGATCGATGCCCGCACGCTTGAGCCGGACCGCTGATCTGGCGGGTGCGCTAGCTCACGAACTTCGCAAAGCCCAGATCGGATACATCCGGGTGAGCCTTGATGGCCTCGAGCAGGGACGGTCCATCGAACTCTCGGACGTCGTACTGGCAAATCGCAACGGTCGGAGAACGCTTGATAATCGCGCCCATCTGGCGCTCGAAGACCAACATCTGCTGCACGGTGGGAAAGGTCGCCTTCACACAGGCCATGTCGCCGACGATTCGTACGATCGTCGGACCGGAGGCCGATACCGCCGCAGCAAGCTGTTCGTCCCAGAAAGCCAGGGCTTCCTCCACGGTGCGGCCGGGTGTTGGCGCGGTCGCAAACAGGCCGCGCCGCCTGGCCTCGGCCAGCTCTCCGTTGAGCTCCTTCTCCAGGGCCTTGATGTAGCGCCCGAGAACTTTTCCGGACGCGATCAAGAAGCACGGCTGACCGAGCACGATCCCTTCTCGAAGGAATGGTCCGGCAATGCGAACGCGACCTGCTTCTGAGCTGAAGTAGGTAGCGAGGTGAGTGCCTGCCTGCACCATGACGTCGGGAAGCCCGACGAGTCTGGATTTCGCACCCGCGGCCTGGTTTTCCAACCTTACTCTGGCGCCGATACTAACGCCGCGGGTGCCGAATGAAGCCCCGTATTCCGCGGATTCACAGGCGATTCACAGGGTTCGTTCAGTTCGACCTGTTTGGGCGAAGCCGGACGGGCGACGGGTCACTCTAATTGGTGACGCAGATCGCCCCAAATTAGTGAGGCTCCGATGTTCGGTGTTCGGTTGACCAGCGGCGCCTTCTGGCCCATCTCGGAAATCAGAGACCGACGCGGGGGAAGACCTCTTCGGCGAAGCGACTGATCACGCCGCCTTCGAAGGCGTTCGGAACGTTGACGATGAAGTATTCGATGCCCGCCTCGGCGTACTCGCCGATGACCTGAGCGATGTGCTCGGCATCGCCGGCCCACGGATGCCAGGAGCGGATGAAACCCTCGTCCTTGCCCGTCCGGCGGGCGGTGTCCGCAACAATTCGGTCCACCTCGTCTTTGTCGCCGAGGATCGTGTAGAGCTCGATCGTCTTCAACACCGAGTTGTAGTCGCGCCCGACCGTCTCGCAGTGCTGCCGCAGCACGCCCAGCTTGTGACGAACGGTCTCGACGTCCGCGTTGAAGTTGCAGGCGTCACCGTACTGGGCGACCAACTTCAACGTGACCTTCTCGCCCCCGCCGCCGATCCAGATGGGCGGATGCGGCTTCTGCACCGGCTTTGGTTCATTGATGGCGCCGCGCAGGTGGTAGTAGCGGCCGTCGAAAGTCGCCTGCTCTTCCGACCACAACGCCTTCACCACCTGCAGAGCCTCTCGCAGCATGCGGAGCCGTTCCGGCGTCTCGGGGTACTCATAGCCGTACGCCTCGTACTCGTGCTGATACCAGCCGGCGCCGATGCCAAGGATCAGACGGCCGTGGCTCATCACGTCGACGCAGCTCGCCATCTTGGCCAGGAGCGATGGCGACCGGTAGCCGTTGCAGGTGACCATCTGGCCGAGCCGGATCGTGCTCGTGTCTCGCGCGAGGGCGGCCATCGACGTCCAGCACTCGAAGGTGGCCTCGAGCTGAGGCGTGGGCACCGTGTGAAAGTGGTCGTACACCCAGATGCCGTCGAAACCGGCCTTTTCAGCCTCCAGGGCGCAGCGGCTCATGGTCTCGAACTTCTCGACCGGATCGGATACGTCCGCCAGGTCCATGCGCCAGCCCTGAGGCACAAAAACGCCGAGCTTCAGCTCTGCCAACGTCCCCTCACGTTATCTTCTCCGCATGCCTGACGGCGAACCGCTCGGCCTGCTGGTCACCTCGCGTGACGAGCCTGGCGTGCTGTACCGCATCTCCGAGGCGATCTTCAGGCACGGCGCGAACATCACCTACATCGCAAGCGGGGCCAGTCGTGACAGCACCGCCGAGCTCCAGCTCGAGGTGACCGGCGCCAGCGACGAAGTCGACCTGATGGCAACTCTCGAACGCCTGGAAGGAATCACCGCAGTCAGCCGCGTACCGATCTTTCAGCGCATTTTCGGCAAGCGGGTGATCGTCATCGGCGGCGGCGCCCAGGTGGGCATGGTCGCCCAGGGCGCGATCTCGGAAGCGGACAGGCACAACATCCGCGGCGAGCGCATCTCGGTCGACACGATCCCTCTTGTCGGGGAGGAGCAGCTGGCGCAGGCCGTTCGTGCGGTCGCCCGTCTCCACCGGGCCCGGGCGCTGGTGCTGGCCGGGGCGCTCATGGGCGGCGACATCAGCACCGCGGTGCGGGAGATCAAGGAGGTGGGGATCATCGTCGTCTGCACCAGCATGGCCGGGTCCGTGCCTGATGCGGCCGACGTGGTGGTCAGCGATCCGGTGGAAGCCGGCGTGATGGCGGTGATGCTGATCGCGGACACTGCGAAGTTCTCGATCGACCTGGTGCGAGGCCGCCGATTCTAGAACGGCAAAGTAAGGCACTAACAGCTTCCGATCCGACCGATGGCGCCGAAGGCGTGCTCAGATCGCTCTGAAAATGCTCCCGACCAGCGGGGCGGGGACGGGCTTGGCGTCTGTGTCGTCCCAGCGGTAGCTGAGCTGATCCACGACTCCAACCACCCCGTCGAGCTCTCTCGTCATGCGTGTCAGTATCTCGACGTCGCTCTTCCGGTCTACCTCGCCGGAGAGCGTGGCTACGTTAAAGCGAACATCGACGCCAACCATGTCCCAATCAGAGACCAGGATCGCGGGAATCAATTTGCCGGCGATCTCTTCACGTAGCTCCTCATCCGTGCGGAGGAAGACCTGCAGCAGATCACTCCTGCTGACGATGCCGGCGATTCGACCGCGCTCGTCGACCACCACCAGGCGGCGGACGTTCCTCTCCTGCATCATCCGTGCGGCCATGCTCAAGCTCATGTCCAACCCGACAGTGATGGCGGGCGAGCTCATGACTTCCGACGCGACTGTCCCCGCGGCCTTAGCCCTTTCCCGACGCCGTTTCTGAACATGAAACAGATCGCGAGTCTCGAGGTCCGCGCCTCTCTCCTTGAGCAGAAGGTCGGTCTCTGACACGATGCCGACCGGGATGCCCTGCTGGTCGACGATTGGAATCGCGCTGACCCTGTTCTCCTCGATCATTCGGACGAGGTGCTTGAAGGGGGCGAGCGGGCTCGCGACGTGCACGCGGCTCGTCATCACGTCCGCGACGGTCCGGTGACGAGGCAGCATGCTCATACCTTCACCCGCTCGGCGATCAGAACGGGGCGCGAGGATACGTGGAGGAGATCGTGTGACACCGACCCAAGGACGATGCTCGCCAGGTCACCAGTTCGACCAGAGCCCATCACGATCAGGTCGGCCTGCCATTCTTCGGCAACGTGTGCGATTGCCGTGGCCACGGGGCCGGGGCGGGCCACCCGGCCGTTGGCCGTGATCCCCGCCTTTTCGACGAGCTCGATCGTCTTCGACATGGTCGCCCGGATCTCCTCATCGGTCTCGGCATACACGAGACTCTGTCCTGCCGTGATCATCCGCGCCACATGAAGCACCAGAACACGCGAGCCGAGTGCGCCGGCGGCAGCGATCGCGGCATTCGCGGCGGGAACGATGTCGTCGCCTCCGGCGATGGCCAGCAGAACTTGCCGTGACGACTTCGCCGCGGCCGCCCAGCCGCGAACCACCAGCAGCGGGCAATCGACCCTGGACAGGAGCTGGTGGCTGATGCTGCCCTGGATGAGCGACTGCCAGTCCGACAGGCCGCGCGAGCCGACGACGACCAGGTCGGCACCGAAATCTATGGCCGCGTTGGCGAGGGCAGCAGCTACGTGTTCGCTGTCCGCTCGGCAGATCTCTCGCTCCGCCATCACTCCCGCTCGCAGCAGGGTCTCGACGGTGGCATCCACCAGCCGTTGCGCCTCGCTGCGAAGCTCTACGTCCCACACCCCATGACGGTGGTGAACCTCGAGGTTCCAGACGTGTGCGACCCTGACTTTCGCGGAAGGTGACTTGGCGAGCGCTATCGTGGCATCGACAGCCGCCTTCGAAGCCCCGCTGCCGTCGGTGGCCAGGAGGATTCTCTCGAATCGCTTTGTGGCGTCCATGACGGTAGCTTTCCACGAGCGCAGGTCGCTCCATAGGGTCGAAGGTCCTGATACGGGTGGGTCATTCGGCCGCGTGCACGGCAAGTGCCCGCTGGCGTAGATTCGCGCACGATGGCCGAGCGCCGAGACCGTAAAGACGTTCTCCTCGAGGCGGGTCTGACCCTAGCCTCAGAACTCTCGCTTCCCATCGTGCTGCAGCGGATAGTCGACCTGGCCGCCGAAGTCACCGACGCCCGATATGGAGCTCTCGGGGTGATCGGCCGCAGCGGGGAGCTCGTGGACTTCATTACTACAGGCATCTCCGCCAAGCAGCGACGAGCGATCGGTGACCTGCCACATGGGCGCGGGCTTCTGGGACTGCTCATACGCGAACCGCGAATCGTGCGCGTCCGCGACATCCGCAACCACGCCGAGTCCGTGGGCTTTCCGCCCAACCACCCTCCAATGCACTCCTTTCTCGGAGCGCCTGTGCAGGCGACGGGCAGGACCTACGGGAACATCTATCTCGCCGAGAAGCGCGGCGCCGTGGAGTTCAGCCTTGAGGACGAGGGCTCGTTGCGCGTCCTCGCCACCCAGGCGGGAGTCGCGATCGCCAATGCATCCCTCTATGAGGAGTCGATGCAACGTGAGCGCTGGCTCGAAGCGCTGCGCAAGATAACCGGCGACATGCTCGGGGGAGCGGATGCCAGCTCACTGCTGACGTCCATCGCCGAGCACGCGCGCGACCTGGCCGGGGCAGCCACGGCGACGATTACGACTACGACCTCGAGTCCGGCCCAGCTCGAGGTGTCGGCCGCGGTCGGCGCCCATGCCGCAGACCTAAAGGGACAGTCTGTGCCGGCGGCAAAGTCGATCTCTGGCGAGGTGATCCGGACGGGCAAGCCGCTCCATACCGACGACGCGAGTACCCATGGCGGCGCGTACCAGCCCATTATGCGAATCGGGCACGTCGGGCCGGCGATCTTCGTACCGCTCAGGGTTCGCGGCAAGGCCACCGGCACCCTTATGGTCGCGAACGTGAAAGGCGGTCCTCGCTTTGAGGAAAGCATGCTGCGTCTCGTCGAGACATTCGCCGACCAGGCGTCCGTGGCGATCGAGTACGGCCGAGCGCAGGCGGACCTCCAGCGCCTTGGGCTGATGGAGGAGCGGGAGCGCATCGCCAAAGAGCTCCACGACGGGATCATCCAGTCGCTGTTCGCCGTCGGCATGAACCTCCAGAGCACCGCGCTGATGTCCGGTTCGAGTGAGACTTCTTCGCGCGTCGAGGGAGCGGTGGGCGAGCTCGATCGCGTCATTCGCGACCTCCGCAACTACATCTTCGGGCTGCGACCGGGCATCCTGGCCGACCGTCACCTGGACCAGGCGCTCCAGGAGTTGGGGTCCGAGATCCAAAAGCGATCCACCACCCAGGTCGAGGTCACCGTGGACGCGAAGGTGGCCGCCGGCCTTTCCTCCAACGCGCACCAGATCGTGCAGTTCACGCGCGAGGCGCTTTCCAACGTCGCACGCCATGCGCAAGCAGGCCACGCCACGATTCGCCTCGCACGCAAGGGAAACAAAGTGGTGCTGCTCATCGAGGATGACGGCGTCGGGTATGACGTTCGCCGCGATTCGGCCGGCAACGGGCTGCGCAACATGCGCGAGCGGGCGTCGGCCATGGGCGGCACGCTGCGTGTCACCAGCAAGGCGGGGAAAGGCACCAGGCTGCAGCTCACATTCCCAGCGTGAACAGGGCCAATCGACCCTACCGTGACAGGACCATCGACCGTGCGGCATCGAGCTGACAAGGTGCGACCATAGACCGAATGCCCGCCAACCGCCTGCGCATCCTCCTTGTTGACGACCACGAAGTCGTCCGCGACGGCGTCAAATCGCTGATCAACGCCAACGACGACCTTGCGGTCGTGGCGGAGGCAGGGTCCGTCCGTGAAGCGATCGATCAAGCGGTGCGGACGAAACCCGACGTCGTCGTGATGGACGTCCGTCTCGCGGACGGAAGCGGTATCGAGGCGACGCGCGAGATTCGCGCCAGGCTCGAAAAGACACAGGTCCTCATGCTGACCTCGTTCGCCGACGACGAGGCGCTATTCGCCTCGATCATGGCCGGCGCCGCTGGCTACGTGCTCAAGCAGATCCGGGGCGGTGAGCTGATCCGTGCCATCCGCGAGGTCGGCGCCGGCAGGAGCCTTCTCGACCCCGAGGTGACCCGATCCGTACTGGACCGGCTTCGCAAGGGAAAGACCATGCGCGACGAAAAGCTGGCGCGGCTGTCGGCGCAGGAGGAACGCATCCTCACGTTGATCGCCAAAGGCTTGACCAACGGGCAGATCGGCAAGGAGCTGAAGCTGGCGGAGAAGACGGTCAAGAACTACGTGTCCACAATCCTTTCGAAGCTGGAGGTCGCGCGGAGGGCAGAAGCGGCGGCCTACCTTGCACGTCACACAACGACTCCCGGTACATAGGCTCTAGGCGGAGCGAAAGGCCCTCACTTAGGGTCTAGCTGCCCGAGCGAGACGCCGCTCTCGAGTTGCTTTGCGATCGCTTCCGCGAGCGCCTTGACGGTGGCCTCGGCCACTCTGTGCAGGAGAGCGTCGTCGATGTGCTTGCCGAAGCCGCCGAGCGGCGGTTCGTACATGCCGCAGACGGACAGCCTTGTCACGTCAGGGTCCACCGGCACGAGCTCGACCTTCCCATCCATCACGGGAAAAAGCCCAGTGATGTAAGTCGCGCGCCATGTGACGGGAACTTCAATCCAATCGCCGAGCTTTACAGGCTCACCGGCCTCGAGGTGTACGCGCTTTTTGATTGGGACTCCGGCGATCTTCGGGCCGACCGCGTACAACGCCTGGTCACCGAGGCGTGGGAACCATCTTTTGGGGTCGCGAGCCAGGGCTGCGCTGCACACTTCGAATGGGCTGTTGACGTGCACAGAATGTCGGACGAACATGGCCTGAGTATTGGTGCCAACGCAACGGCCGACAGGTGCCAATGGTCCCCGCTCGCCAGGGCCGAATGGCGTCAGCCGGGAGGTGGCTTCCGGGGTCCCTTGCCAAAGCGGCCGATCAACGACCGGATCGGATCGAAGTAGACATCGTCCATGCGCTCCTTGAGCGGGATGATCGCGTTGTCCGTGATGTGGATGTGCTCCGGACACACCTCGGTGCAGCACTTCGTGACGTTGCAGTACCCGAGGCCCGCCTCTCCCTTCAGCTGAGGACGCCGGTCGAGCACATCCTTGGGGTGCATCTCCAGGCTCGCGATCCGGACCAGGAAACGGGGACCGTAAAAGGCGTTCTTCAGGTCGTGGTTGCGTATGACATGGCAGACGTCCTGGCACAGGAAGCACTCGATGCACTTGCGAAACTCCATCGCACGCTCGACGTCCTTCTGCTGCATCCGCCAGGGTTCGCTCGTGGTGAGGTCCTTCTCTGAGGGTGTGAACGGCGCGATGTGCTTGTTGACCTCGTAGTTCCAGCTCACGTCGGTGACGAGGTCTTTGATCACTGGGAAGGCCCTCATTGGGCGGACAGTCACCGCGCCGCGATATTCGGAGATCGGTGTCTTGCACATGAGGCGCGGAAAGCCGTTGATCTCGGCCGAACACGAGCCGCACTTGGCGGCCTTGCAGTTCCACCGCACGGCCAGGTCGGAAACCATGTTCGCCTGCACCCACAGCACCGCGTCGAGGACGACCATCCCCTCGCGCACCGGGACGCGATAAGGCACCAGCTCCCCGCCCGTGGGGTCGCCACGCCAGATCTTGAGGTCGAGGTTGCTTACATCCACTATTCGGTCTCCTCTGGCGTGTAGCGCGCGTAGGAGTGGCGAACCGCCTCGGCAAGGTAGTCGGGCATCGGCGGTCGGGGCTCCGCCCTGACCTTCATACCCTCAGGGGTCTTCTCGACGATGTAGTTCACCGCCGTGAGCTGATCGTCGGTCTTGGGATAGTCGGAACGGGCGTGAGCGCCACGGCTCTCCTTCCTTTCCAGTGCAGAGCGCAGCAGCGCCTCGGCGTTGACCAGCATCGAGCGCAGGTCGATCGCAGTGTGCCAGCCGGGATTGAACGCGTGGCTCGTCGAGCCTCCCGTGCCGCACGTCCTCGCGCGACCTTCGAGCTCCAGGATCTTCTCCAGCCCAGATTGCAACGCCGAACCCTCGCGGACGATCGGCGCATGGACGGACATCACGTCCTGGATCTCAGCTTGCAGGTGGTACGGGTTCTCGCCGGCGGGACGTTCGAACGGTGCCAGGAGTTCGGCGATCGCCTCTCGTACCTCGGCCGTGTCGATGCCTGGCGCTGAAGCTCCGGTCTTGGCGAGGGCGGCAGCCGCTTCACCCGCACGCTTGCCGAAGACGAGCAGATCGCTGAGGGAGTTGCCTCCGAGCCGGTTTGCCCCATGGAGGCCGGAAGCGACCTCGCCTGCCGCATACAGCCCAGGGACTGTGGTCGCCGCCGTTTCAGCCTCGACGCGCACGCCTCCCATCGCGTAATGAATCGTCGGCGCGACCTCCATGGGCTCCTTTGTGATGTCGACCTTGGCGAGCTTCAGGAACTGCTCGTACATCGACGGCAGCTTGCTCTTGATGTACTCGGGCTTCCGGTGCGTGATGTCGAGGTAGGCGCCTCCGTGAGGCGTGCCTCGTCCGGCCCCGACCTCCGAATTTATCGCGCGCGCGACGATGTCCCTCGAAGACAGCTCCATGCGCTCACGGTCGTATCGCTCCATGAACCGTTCGCCGTCCTTGTTGCGCAGCACCCCGCCTTCGCCGCGAACCCCTTCGGTGACGAGGATGCCGCGCACGCCGGCCGGCCACACCATGCCCGTCGGATGGAACTGAACCATCTCCATGTCGCGCAGCTGCGCGCCGGCGTCGTACGCGAGGGCCGTGCCATCTCCAGTGCATTCCCACGAGTTGGAGGTGACGCGGTACATCTTTCCCGCGCCGCCGGTGGCGAGCAGGAGCGCAGCGCACGTGAACAGGACCACCGAGCCGTTGGAGCGCCGGTAAGCGAGCGCGCCGGCTATCCGGCCATCGGACTTCAACAGCTTGAACACGGTCACTTCCATGTGCACGTCCACGCCATGCGAATGCACGGCACGGTCCTGCAGCGTTCGGATCAGCTCCAGCCCCGTGCGATCGCCGACGTGCGCGAGTCGGGGGTAGGTGTGCGCACCGAAGGGGCGCTGGTGGATCCGCCCCTGCCAGGTGCGGTCGAAGACCGCGCCCCAGCGCTCGAGCTCGAGCACGCGCTCGGGCGATTCCTTCGCGTGGAGCTCGGCCATTCGCCAGTCGTTGATGAACTTGCCGCCCTTGATCGTGTCCGCGAAGTGCACTTCCCACGTGTCCTGGTAGGCGACGTTGTGCAGTGCGGCTGCCACGCCCCCCTCCGCCATCACGGTGTGGGCCTTGCCGAGAAGCGACTTGCAGACAAGCGCTACGCGCGCTCCGGCTTCTGCCGCGGCGATGGCGCCGCGCAGCCCGGCGCCTCCGGCTCCCAGGACCAGCACGTCGGTCTCGACGGTTTCGTAACCGGCAGCGCTCACGTGATCCACCTGGGGTCTTGGAGGACGCCGGCCATCAGGAGTCGGATGTAGATGTCGGTCCCGGCCACCGACACGAGGCTGGCCCAGGCCCACCTGTCGTGCTTGATGTTGAGGATGGTCACGCCCTTCCACAGCCGGTGACGCGCTCGAGCGGCAAGGGAGCACGAGAAGCAGTCGAGCTCTCCGCCGGCGAGGTGGCGGAAGGCATGGCAGCCGAACGTGTAGCCGGAGAGGAGGACGACGTTGGCCAGCATGAGCGCGCTGCCGAGACCCACCCCGAATCGCCCGCCGAAGTTGAAGGCCAGAACGGCGTCGAACCAGAGAAAGCCGACCTGGACCACAGTCGCGTAGAAGGCGAAGCGGTGCAGGTTGTTGAGCACCCAGGGAAAGGCCACGATGCGCGTCGCTCAGAACCTTTATGA
>DASRWV010000128.1:0-11345 GCA_035687505.1 Nitrosotalea sp. | reverse complement strand
TACTGGCTCGACAACTGCTTCACCGCGGCCGATGTGCAGCCAAACCTCGTCTACGGTTCGGCGCTCGACAACCAGCGGGCGGTCGCCGTTCGTGGAACCTTTTTGCAAAATCGCGACTATCTCGATTTCTACTACCACGGCCGCTACACAGTCGTCGAGATGGAAGCGGGGCCATACCTCGATGCGTGTTATGAGATCGTCCAGCCCGATCGCTATCCGATTGGTGAGAGCGTCAACATGGCGCAGATCACTCTCGACCTGGGGATCGTCCACTATGCATCCGACACCCCGTACACGCAAGCTCGCACGCTTGGAGCGCGCGGGCTCAGCTATCGGGGAATGGACTCTACGTACGCGTCGGCTATTGCTGTGGCGCGGAGAATCCTGCAGCGCGAGGAGGCCCTTCTCCCGCAGTAACGACGACAAGGTGCTCATGCGGGTGGTTGTGGTCGCCCGCGCCGTGGTGGATCTCGCCACACGGATGACAGCTCTCGACCTGGATCGTCGTGTGACCGATCTCAAACTTCGCGCAGAGCCGACTCTCCAGGTCGCGGACGACGTGCTCGACATCGGCCAGCGGCGCATCGCCCACCACCACGTGGCAGCTGAGTGCCACCTCTTCCGATGAAAGGGCCCACACGTGCAAGTCGTGCATGCTCGCCACGAGCTCTGTGCCCGTGATCTCCTTGGCCACCGCAGCCAGGTCGATCTCAGCCGGAGTGCCTTCCATGAGCAGGTTGACCGTCTCGCGAACGATGCCCCACGCGCCGAAAGCGATCAAGACGGCAATGCCCAGCGACAAGATCGAATCGACGTAGAGCCAGCCGGTGAGAAGGATCACGATTCCGGCCATGACGACGCCGACCGACGCGGCAAGGTCACCGGCCACGTGCATCAGCGCCGCCCTGATGTTCAAGCTGTGAGCCTCTCGCCGGAGGCCGAACACTACAAACAGGTTGATGGCGATGCCGACTAGAGCCGTGACGATCACGATGCCGCCCTGGACTGGTTGAGGGTGCGTCAGCCTTTGCACCGCCTCGTAGGCGATCGCCAGCACAATGACAATCAGCGTTACCGCGTTGACGAGGGCGGCCAGGATGCTCACGCGGTGGTAGCCGTAGCTTCGTCGGGAGTCTGCGGGACGGTCCGACTGAGCGACCGCAAACCAGGCAAGACCTAGGGCGAAGACATCTGTCAGCACATGGCCGGCGTCAGAAAGAAGAGCCAGCGAATGTGAGGCCAGCCCGCCGGCGAGCTCGACGACGAGCACCGCGCAGGTCAGCCCCAGCGCCAGCTTGAGCGTCGAGCCGCGCGAGCTCACATGGTCCATTTGTTCATTGTTCCCACCTGGATCAACGTTCTATCGCCACCAGTCCTTGCCACGTTCAAGGTAGGCCAGGAGCATTCCATGGCGCAGGCCCTCGTGGCTGATCTGGAGGACCGCCAGCCCATACCAGTCGAGGAACAGAAGCAGGGCCTCGATCCCCGCTCGCATCGCCTTCACGCGGTTGGGCGGCAGGCCGACCGCCCGTGCTACCTCGGCCGCCCGTCCCCTGTCCAGGCGTGCTTCGCAAGCCAGAAGGTCAGCGGTCGTAAGCACCGACGGTGGGTTCCGGTGGGTGAGGACCAGGGGCAGGTTGGAGGCAGTTCCGCCGGTGGCGACCAGACGCTCGACCTCCCCGTCTGGAGCGTGAGCGAGCTCCCGCAACGCCGCCCTTCGCATGCGCGCCCGTTCCTCGGGTTTGGGCGGGTCGGAGAGAAAGGTGGCGGCGAGCACGCCAGACCCGATGGGAAGCGTCGCTTCCCGCAGCATCTCGCGCCCCCGCGCGACCACAACTTCCGTGGATGCGCCGCCCAGATCGACCATGGCCCACTCGCGGCGGACAGCGTGCCGGCTGGCCACGCCGAGGAAGCTGAGCTCCGCTTCCCGATGCGCGGAAATCACGTGGACCGGCGTTCCGATCGCCTCCCCGGCCGCCCGGGCAAAATCGGCGCCGTCCCTGGCCTGGCGCACCGCCTGGGTGGCGCCGGCGATCAGGACCTCGAAACCGTGGGTGCGAGCCCGGGCGACGACCGAGCGAAGGGCGCGGATCGCAGGTTTGGCCCGAGCGCCGATGACGCCGGTCCGCGCAACCTGCGGACCGAGCTCGGGCATCTCGACGTAGTGGGCGACGTCCTCCAGCTTGCCCCGCACGACGTCGGCGACCAGCGCGTGCACAGTGTTGCTCCCAACGTCGACTGCGGCCAAGCGCATCAATGCGTCACTCTAAGTGGCCCGCTACCTTCGGGAAGCGGGACACTAATATCTCGCGGTGAGCAAGAAGAAGGGAACGCGCATCGAAAAGGACTCTATGGGCGAGATGGAGGTCCCCGCCGACGCCTTCTACGGCGCGTCGACGCAGCGCGCGGTGCTCAACTTCCCGATCTCCGGCCAGGCGATGCCGCGCCGCTTCATCCGAGCCCTCGGCATGATCAAGCGGGCGGCGGCCCAGACCAACCTCGAGCTCGGCCTGCTGTCGCGCCGTCGAGCGCGTGCGATCGCAGCTGCAGCGCAGGAGGTGATCGACGGCGAGCTGGACGGCCAGTTCCCGATCGACGTCTACCAGACCGGCTCCGGGACCTCGACCAACACGAACGCAAACGAGGTGATCGCGACGAGGGCGACCGAGATCCTGGGTGGTGCGAAGGGAGCGCGCCTCGTCCATCCGAACGACCACGTGAACCTCGGCCAGTCGTCCAACGACGTCATCCCGACAGCGTTTCAGCTCGCGTCCGCGATGGCGATCAAGGACGAGCTGATTCCAGCTCTGGAGCGGCTGCAAAAAGCGCTGGAGGCCAAGAGCAAAGAATTCTGGCCGGTGGTGAAGACCGGACGCACCCACCTCCAGGACGCGACGCCGATCCGGCTCGGCCAGGAGTTCAAGGGGTACGCCGGGCAGGTGGAGGAATCGATTCGCCGCGCGGGAATCGCCATCGACGAGCTGGCCAGGATCCCCCTCGGCGGCACCGCCGTCGGGACTGGCATCAACACGCATCCGCAGTACGCGCGAATCGCAGCGGCGAGGCTCGCCAAGGCGACGGGAGTGCCCGTGCGTGAAACCTCCAATCACTTCCACGCGCAGGCCACACTCGACGCACTTGTGGCCGCGCATGGTGGGCTGCGCACGATTGGGACCAGCCTGTGGAAGATCGGTTCTGACGTGCGGTTGATGGGTACCGGCCCGATCGCGGGCCTGGGCGAGCTAAAGCTCCCCGAGACTCAGCCTGGCTCGAGCATCATGCCGGGCAAGGTGAATCCGGTCATCGTCGAATCGCTTCTTATGGTTATCGCCCGCGTGTTCGGCAACGACCTGACGGTGACCATCAGTGGACAGTCCGGCAGCTTTTTCGAGTTGAACGTGATGATGCCCGTCGCCGGAGTTGCGACGCTCGAATCGATCACTCTGCTCGCGACGTCGGTCCGCAACTTCTCGGAACGCTGCATCGAAGGTCTCCAGGCAACCGACCGCGGGCCGGAGCTGGTCGAGCGCAGCCCGATGCTTGCGACAGCGCTCAATCCAATCCTCGGCTACGACGAAGCAAGCAAGATCGCTAAGGAATCCATCCGCACCGGGAAGAGCATCCGCCAGCTCGCACGCGCGAAGGGAGTGAGCGAGGCGGCGCTCAACAAAGCGCTGGACCTCGCGAAGATGACCAAGCCGGGCCTGGAAGGACCGGGCGGGGGCGGCTAGGGTCGACTGATGCGCCGCTGTCGAATAGGCGAGGAAGCGGCGCCGGACTGAGAAGTGAAGACTCGACCACGCCACCCGCTGTCGCGCTTTCGGCTCGCGGTCGTGCTTCTCGGCGTGATCATCGTCTACGGCATCACCGGCTACACGGTGATCGACGGGTGGAACCTGCTCGACTCCTTCTACATGGTGATCATCACCATCAGCACTGTCGGGTACCAGGAGATTCATCCTCAGGGGGTTGCCGGCCGGATCTTCACCTCGACGCTGATCGTCGTTGGCGTAGCTACCATGCTGTATGGCTTCGGCGTTTTTGCGGAAACGCTCGCCGAAAACGCCTTTGGCAATTACAGGAGAGAGCGCCAGTTGGAGCGCAGCCTGAACCAGCTACGCGACCACTTCATCATCTGCGGCTACGGCCGCATCGGGACGCAGATCGTCGCTGAGTTCGAGGAGCACAAGGTTCCGTATGCGGTGATCGACCAGACGGAGGAAGCCGTCGGTCGCCTGCGCGCCGAGGGTCGCCTGCATATCGAAGGCGACGCCTCCAGCGAGGAGCTTCTCCGGCAAGCCGGTATCGAGCGCGCGCGCGGACTGATCTGCGCGGTCGACTCAGACGAGCGGGCCGTGTACATCGTTCTCTCCGCTCGCGCGCTGAACCCGGGCCTCTACATACTCGCCAGGGCGGGCCGCCCCGAATCGATCCGGCGGCTCGAGCTCGCGGGCGCCACCAGGACGATCTCTCCGTATCGCATGGCAGGCCACCTGATGGCCGAGCTCGCCGTCCGCCCAGCGCTGGTCGACGTCCTCGATACCCTCCACCACGGCGAGTCGGAGATCGCAGTCGAGGAGATGCTCGTGTCAGCGGGCATGGCCGCGGTCGGCAAGACCATCGAGGAGAGCGGCTTGCTGGACGCCTCAGCGGCGAAGTTGCTTGCGTTGAGACGCCGCGACGGGACGCTGTACGTCAACCCCAGCCCGGAGCTGCGCCTGCAGGTGGGCGACCTCTTGATCGCGCTTGGCTCCGAGGATCAGCTCCTGAAGTCGGCGTCGCTGCTCAAATAGTCAAATATCCGTTCTCCTAGAGTGGGGTCGATGAAGTCATTGGCCAGGCGGCCCGAGCGTGTCATGCTCGGCTCGGTTGCCATCGGTGTCGCCCTGGTGGTTGCCAAACTCGTGGTCGGCGTGCTCACGGGCAGCCTGGGCATTCTGAGCGAGGCGGTCCACTCCATCTTCGACCTCGCCGCAAGCACATTCACTCTCGTCGCAGTGCGTACCGCGAGGAAGCCTGCCGACCGGGAGCATCCCTACGGTCACGGGCGCGCGGAAAACCTCGCCGCCTTCACCGAAGGAGTCTTACTGCTGATGACCGCACTCGGGATCGCATATGAGGCGATCCATCGACTCACCGCCGGCGGCACGATGGTGAATCCGGCCGGCTATGCGTTCGCCCTTCTGATCGGGACCCTCTTGATCGAGACGGGTCGAGCCTTCGTTTTGAGACGAATCGGCCGGCTTGCCTCCAGTGAAGCGATGCTGGCCGACGCCACAGACCGCGTGGCCGACGTGCTCGCCACGATTGGGGTCCTCGCCGGCCTCGTTGGCGTTCGCATGGGTTTTACGTGGGCCGACTCGGTCGCAGCGTTGCTCGTGGCCGGCATCATCTTTCGCGCCGCGGGACAGGTCGCGTGGCGTTCGGGCGACATCCTCATCGATCGTTCCGCCGCCGGGCCCGAAAAGCAGATTCGGGCCGCGATCAAGGATGTGGACGGAGTACGCGAGGTCCGCTCCGTGCGCGTGCGGCGTTCGGGGCCGAACTTCATCGGCGACGTGCACATCGCCACCGGGCGGATGCTTCCGGTCGAGGCAGCCGCCGCGCTTGTCGATGACATCAAGCGGAGGGCTCGCTCGGTGCTGCCGACGCTCGACCTGTCGGTGGTCGTGGAGGGTCAGGCATTGCAGGGCGACCTCGTCGAGCGCATCCATGCCGCCGCGGCGCGCAACGGGGGTGTTCGCGACCTCCACAACGTGACAGTCGAGCGCGAGGCCGACGGGTCGCTCCACCTGACGATGCACGCGAAGCTGCCGGGCGATATGACACTCGCCAACGCATCGCAAGCCAGCTCGGTTCTCGAGCAGGCGCTGCGCAATGAGCTTCCGGACGCTACCCGCATCGACGTCCATCTCGAACCGATGGAGCCTCACGTCGTGAGCGGCGAGGACGTGACCGCAAGGCGAGCCCAGCTGGCCGCCCGCATGCGCGAGATCGTCGAATCACACCCCGAGGTGAAGCGGTGCGTGGACGTCGAGCTGAGCGACCGGCATCAGCGCATTCACGCTCACGTGGTCGCAGAGGTTGCCGGCGATATCGATCTCGAGCACGCTCACCGGATCGAGACGGAGCTGGAAGGGATGATCCGGCGCGAGTTTCCTGAGGTACACGAGGTCGTGGCCCGAGCGACCGCATGAGAATTCCCCTTTAAGTGAGGCCCGGGCGGGCAGCCGATCTTCCCGCTCTGGTTCGGCTCTGGCACGCGGAGGTGCGCGCCGGACGCCGTGACAGCGTGCCGCGCGAGGTCGAGCTGCGGGGGCTCCTTGCCCATTTCGACTGGGAAGCACGATCTCGGCTGGTCGAGGATGGCGCGGGCCATCTTTCGGGCGCGGTTCTGGTGACGAGCCGCGAGTCGGCTGCGGGAACCGTCGCTCGTGTCGACCCGGCAGCCGATGGGGAAGGCGCGGATGAAGCGATGCGAGACCTCGTGAACTGGAGTCTCCAGCTCTCGCGCGCGGCCGGCGCTGCGGCGGCCCAGGTATGGGTTGGTCCCGGTCACGGCGATCGACTACGCGCCGTTGGGCTCGAGATGGTGCGGCCGTGGTGGCGGATGGACCGCGGCATGACAGGAAGCCTCCCTACGCCCGCGCCGGTTCCGGGCTATGAGCTGGTGGACGGTTTGAAAACCTCGCGGGCTTTTTCGTGGGCGGAGATGCACAACCGCTCGTTCGCCGACCACTGGGGCTTTTCTCGACGCAGCGAGGGCGAGCTGATGACGGGGAAAGCGCCGCAGCTCTGCTTGCTCGCCGTCGCGGCCGCGACCGGGGAACCGGCTGCAGTCACGTTGTGCCAGCTCGAGACGTACACCGACGATTCGCGCCCTCAGCCCGTCGGCCTCGTGAGCTCGGTCGGGACCTTGCCAGCCCACCGCCGCCGCGGCCTGGCCGTCTGGCTCGTGGCCGAAGGGCTGCACCGGCTTCGCAGCGCGGGGGCGCATCACGCCTCTCTCTACGTCGACGGCCAGAGCCAGACTCGCGCCTTCGACGCCTACCGAAAGCTTGGCTTCGAGTTGGCGTTCGAGACTGAGGTCTGGGAAGCTAGGTTCCCTTGAAGCTTGCTGTGGTGCTTGCCACCGTGCTGGCGTCGTTGGCGTGCGCGCCTTCGCAGGCAAAGCCGCCGGCGGGCGGGGCCGGCGTCTTCAGCCCGGCGCCGTCTCCAGCGCCGACGCTGGACGCTGCCATCCGCCATTCCGTCGACCTGGGCCCGGCCGACTCCGCGACAGTCGTTTCGCTCAGCTTCGGACTCAACGTGCGCGACCCGCAGCGCCTGGCGCAGCTAATCGCTTCGGGGCGCACCGTGTCGCCGGAGGCGTACGCCGCCGAATTCGGGCCCGACCCGGTCGCGGTGCAGGCTGCGGTGGCGTCTCTGCAAGGTGAGGGGTTCCGCGCGTCATGGCGACCCGGCTCCAGCCTCATCGCCGCTGACGGTCCCGCCCCGCTGGCGGCCGCCCTTCTGCACATCGCCATCGACAGCTTTCGACTGCCCGACGGCACCACTTTCTACGCCGCGCTCGCGGAGCCCCAAATTCCGGCTCAGCTCGCCAGGCTGGCGAGCAATGTCAGCGGGCTGGACAACTACCGGCGCGCGCACAGTCGCGCCGTCCGCCGTGGCGGCCTCACACCCACCGACGTCCTCGCCTTCTACAACCTCAAACCGCTGCGCCAGGCGGGGCTCGACGGGACCGGACAGACAATCGTTCTGCCGGAGATCGACGACCTGCCGAACCTCTCGGACCTCAACAAGTTCGCGCAGGAATTCGGACTTCCGCCGTTCGACTCGATCCTGACTGTGAAGCGCGACCCCAACTGGGGCACACCGCTGAAGCCGCAAGGCGAGACGGTGCTCGACCTCGAGATCATCCATGAGATCGCGCCCGGCGCGAAGCTGGTCGTCTACCTTTCAGCGCCGGACTTCGGACACGGTGACCGCGCGTTCGACCAGATGGTCACCGACCATCTGGGGTCGATCATCTCCGAAAGCCTCGGCGCGTGCGAACCGGACACCCCGAGCGGCCATCGCAACACCTACGCGAGCATCCAGGACAGGGCGGTGGCGCAAGGCATGTCGCACTTCGTCGCGACCGGCGACAACGGCGCCTACACGTGTGGGGAAGACCAGGGTCCGGCGGGAAGCTTTCCCGCAACGCTGCCGACGGTGACCGCTGTCGGCGGGACCACGGTCTTCGAATCCGAGCAGGGGGTCTACTTCAAGGAGTCGGCGTGGGGTGGCCCGATCGAGGAAAGCGGCAGTGGCGGAGGACCCAGCCGTTTCTACGCTTTACCCGCCTATCAGAAGAGCATCTCCCAGGCGCTCGGGCACGGTTTTCGGCAAGTGCCTGACGTATCTGCCGACGCCGACCCCGCCACGGGCTTTCATATCGTGTTCCAGGGCAAGGATGGCCAGGCTGGCGGAACGTCGGCGTCGACCCCGCTGTGGGCGGCGACTATCGCCCTGATCAACCAGGACCTGAAGAAGAAAGGGCTCCGCGAGGTTGGATTCGCAAACCCCGCCCTCTACTGGATGGGCGAGAACTCGTCCAGGCTGCCGGCCAAACCGTTTCACGACATCACGACCGGCAACAACCTGGCTTACAACGCCGGCCCAGGCTGGGATTTTGCCACCGGCTGGGGCAGCATGGACGCTGCCGCGCTCGACGCCGCGTGGATCCTCTACATAAAAGGTGGAGGAGGATGACGGAACAAGGTCAGCTCGAGGGACCGCCGCTCGTCACCTGCCCGCACTGTGGCATGACGGTGCCGGCCGGCAACTTCTGCGGCCACTGTGGCGCGCATCTGCCCAGCGCGAGCACCACGCGCCGGCACGCGTTCGCCGCGGTGCCGACGGAACGAGTCGCGCACCTGTCCATCATCAGCACTCTCTTCCCGCACCTTCCGCACCGCCGAGGTGGCGCATTTCGGTGGGCGCTGCTGGCCGGCGGTGCTGCAGTTCTGGTCCTGGCCGCGCTGCACCTGTTCGCCCCCGCAACTGTCGCCGCGACCTTGCTGCTGCCGGTTCTCTACCTGCTCTACCTGTACGAAGTCGAGGTCTATGAAGACGAGCCATGGCTCGTCATCGGGGCAACGATGGTCACGGGCGCGGTGCTGGGTTACGCCTTCACAGCGTTCTCCGGCCGCGCGGTGTCGCTCCTGAACCTGACCGGAGATCGAGAGAACTTTTTCGTCCTGGCCGGAGTGGCGATCCCGATCGTCGCGCAAGCGTTGATGCTGGCCGGGCCGCTGTTGCTCTATGTGTTCAGAGGCCGATTCCGCGAACCGCTCGACGGCCTGACGTTTGGCGCCGCGTCCGCTCTGGGGTTCACCCTGACGAGCTCGCTGACAAAGTTCTGGCCCGCGATCACGGGATCACTGGTCTCAGGCGGTGATCCTATCGACTGGTCGTTGCGACTGCTTCAGGTGGGCATCCTCGTGTCTTTGATCAACGCGAGCACCACAGCGCTGGTTGCCGCGGCAGTGTGGCTGCACCGGTACGACCGGCGCCGGATCAGCAGACCCTGGGCCTCGAGCATCCTTGCCACGCTGATCGTCGCGTTCGGCGCGCAATTGGTGGTCGGGATGCTCACCTTCGCACTACCCAATGTCGCAACCGAGGTGTTGATCCGCCTGGTGGCCGCGCTCGCCCTCCTTCTATATGTGAGGCTGGTGATCCACCAGGCGCTGATGGTTGAAGGCGTCGAACACGAGATCGGCCCCGACTCGCAGTGCCCCGAATGTCACCGGATCGTCCCCACGATGGCTTTCTGTCCTTCTTGCGGCGCCGCGAGGGCGGCGGGTTCCAAGCTGGGCCGCGCGCGGGTCGGAGGCACTGCGTAGATGGCGATGTTCTGTGGACGGTGCGGAGCCCAGGTGGCGGCGGGCGCGCCCTTTTGCGGCCGCTGCGGCGCACCGCAGGTAACGCAGGCAGTGGCCGCCGCGCCGATTTACAGCTATCCGGTCGCGGCTCCAGCTCGGTCCACCCGCCGCTTCGGGACTTCGCAGATCGCTATCGCCGGCGTCCTGCTCGCCATCCTTGCGGCAGTGACAGTCGCGGTGACCGCCTTCGCCGTCTCGCAGGCAATCGGCGGCAGCCGCGCGACCTGCACCGTCAACTGCGCACCAAAGTTCGTCACTCCCCTTCCCGAATCGAGGACGTTCCGCAGCTCAGCGTTCAAATATGAGGTCGACTACAGCTCCGCCTGGACCGTGCGCAGCCAGGACGCCAACGGTGTCTTACTGGGCACCAGGCTGGGGACGCTGGAAGTTGTCGGGAGCAAGAGCACGCTGCCGCCGGACCAGACGATCAAGTCCGCTGTCGCCGCACTGCCCTCGGCGCAGTGGCAGAACGTCGTCCAGGTCTCAGATTTGAAAGGGGCGCACATCGGCGACCAGAACGGCCTCGGCGCCGTCTACTCGGCGAATCTCATCGGGGCCAACTCCACCATCACAAAAGTGCAATTTGCTGTGATCGCCGCAACTCGCAACGGGGTGACCGTCGTGATTGTTGCCGTCGACCCTGCCGACCTCAAGGGTTCACCCCACGGCATCCCCGAGGCTCAGGACTTCGATTACCTGTGCGCGGAGTTCCGCTGGGCCTAAGCAAATGTTCTTCGATACCGGGCTGCTCGCGTTTGTCGGAATCTGCCTTCTTCTTGCCGTCACGCCGGGGCCGGACATGGCGGTGGTGACGAAGAACGCGCTTGCCCACGGCCGCCGAGGCGTGGTGCTGACGACGACGGGAATTGCGCTGGCCCTTGCGATCTGGATCATCGCGACTGCGATCGGCTTATCCGCTCTGCTGCGAGCTTCCGCCGACGTGCTCTTCGTTCTCAAGCTCGTGGGCGCCGCTTACCTTGCATACCTCGGCTTGCGGACGCTGATCGAATCGCGGCGCCGTCCGGGTGACCTGCTTGCGAACGTCCCCGCCGCCGCGCCGGCCCATGCAATCTTTCGACAGGGATTTTTCTCGGCCATGTCGAACCCGAAGCTCGGCGTGTTCTTCGTGACGTTCCTGCCGCAGTTCGTGGCGCCCGGTCAGGCGGTCCTGCCGCGATTGTTGCTGCTAGGCGCGATCTTCGCGGTGATCGGGTGGACGTGGATGAACGTGTACGGCTTGTTCGTGACGCGAATACGCGAATTCATCACCGCGCCGCGGGTCCGGCAGTGGATGGAGCGAGTGACGGGTGTGGTTCTGCTGGGTTTCGGCGCCCGGCTCGCGGTCGAGCGGCTCTAAGGTCCAGATTTTCTGGCTCGACGTTAGGCCGCGCGCACGCACGGGTTTGGGCGGCCGGG
>DASRWV010000127.1:0-17753 GCA_035687505.1 Nitrosotalea sp. | reverse complement strand
CGCACCGCTACCTGGACCGGGACCAGATCCAGGCTCTCTTCTTCCCTGGACCCAGAAGCTGCCAGTACCGGCTCCAGTGGCTACTCGAGCATGGCCTCCTCATCCGCTGGCGTGCTGCCACCCGTCCAGGCCGGATCTGCCACGCCTCCGTCTATCTGCTCGCTCGACGGGGGGCGGCAATGCTCGCCGAGTGGCGCGATCAAAATCCAGAGCCGTTCATCAAGCGCGCCGAACACGCGCTGGAACGACGCTTTCATCTGATCCACCAGCTGGAAGCAAACCAGTTCTTCGTACGTCTCGCCGTCAGCATTCGAGAGGCTAAGGACGTCGGCCTCTACCACTGGGTGGGCGAGCACGAGATCGTGGCCGCCTACGCCGAGTCCGAAGAGCACGGCCCGATTCCTGATGGATGGGGCCGCCTGATTACGAAAGACCGCGAACTGCTCCTTCAACTCGAGTGGGACCGCGGCACCGAGCAGCCGCGACGCCTTCGAGCCAAGCTCCAGGCCTACGTCCGCTACTTCGTCGATCGACCGCACGCCTCCGCTAACCAGATCCTTTGGGTGGTTCCGACTCGACCGCGGGAAGAGCAGCTCGAGCGCCTTCTTCGCGAGGTCGCTTATCCCGATCGGGAATCCTGCCGCTTCTGGACCACGACCAGCGACCTGCTCGGCGCGTCGGGACCGCTGGCTGCGATCTGGTTGGGCGGCGCCGACAAGGTCAGGCGCGCATTCGACTCGACGCCCGGCCTGGCTCGGACTGAGCGGCGGATCGAGGAGAGTATCGGCAAGCCTGAGTGGTGGCTACGCCGCCCTGGCGGAGGAGCGGGGGCGTGACCCCTCGGCTCCGCCGGCTCGATCCCCTTCGGAATGACAAGGGGCCTGACTCCGGCCCCCTCCCCGACCCAGGGTCCAACTTGGACCCCAGCACGCACGTTCGGGGGTCAAGCGCTGGACCCCTCCCCGCCGCACCTGGCACCAACGATCTAACGCCCCGCCACAGAATGCGAGTCAGAGGGCTGGACGAGGATGACGCGATCACTATCGCGCCGGCCCAGATCGAGGTCTGCTCTGACGAGCAGTGGCAGCGTGCCATCGACTTGCTGGCTGATCTTCTCGCGCCTGCCTTCCGACAGCGACTGGATGACAGCAAAGCTGCGTGACCAATTAGGTTGGGTTGTTGATTTAGCTGATGCGAGATATAGCAACCTAACTAGGTTGAGTTGTACAATTGAGTAGCCTAATCATGAGCAACCTAGCAAGAACTGCCTCCGCGACTGCGCGTGGCCGACCCACCCGGGAAGCGGTACACGCACGACTCGCCTTCATGGTCGAGGAACTGAAGACCCGCTTGGGCGGCCTGCCCTCACCTGACGAGGCCGAGGGCATCTGGACAGACATCTGGTACCACGAGGCTCACAGCTCAACTGCCTTGGAGGGCAACACCTTGGTCCTGCGAGAAGTTGAGGCGCTTCTCCGCGAAGGTAAGGCAGTCGGCAGTAAGGAACTCAAGGACTACCTGGAGGTCAGCGGCTACGCGGGCGCCGCTCGCTGGGTCTACAGCCAGGCTCTGGGCTCAGGTCCATGGGCGAGTGGCAAGCTGCTCACCATCACAGAAGTCCGCCATGTTCACCGGCTGGCAATGACTCCCGCCTGGGAAGTTGCTCCTCATCCAGACGCCGGCGACGACGAGAGTCCTGGGAACTGGCGGCAGCACGACATCCACGCCTTCAAACACGGGATGAAACCACCCGGGCACCCGCAGGTACCTGCGCTGGTTCGCGACTGGGTCGATAGCGTCGCCAGCTTGCCTCGCGATTCGTCACCAATCGCGCAGGCAGTCGCTGCGCGGCATGCCACTTTCGAACGCATCCACCCCTTCATTGACGGCAACGGTCGGGTCGGTCGTTTGCTCATGAACCTTCTGTTGGTTCGCCTTGGCTACCCGCCCGCGATCATTCAGAAGCGCCTTCGAGATCGCTACCTCGACGCCTTGAATCGTGCCGACCGCGGTGATCCAGGACCGCTAGGCGAGATCATCGCGCGGGCGGTCCTCGACAACCTCAGTCGCTTCGTCTTGCCTGCGGTGGCTGGGCCTGCGAAGCTGGTACCGCTGGAAGCCTTGGCAACAAAGGATCTGTCGGTTCTAGCTCTACGTAATGCCGCGCAACGTTTACGGCTGAAGGCAATTCGAGCGGCCGATGGCACCTGGCGCAGCAGTCGGCAATGGGTTGAGGAGTATCGCCGCGATCGCTATGCGACGCTGCGCTTGCCGAGGAAGCGTAAGGCCTTGAAGGAGAAGAGGTCGAAGTGAGAGTCGCCACCTACACCCGCATATCGACCGACGAGGAGCACCAGCCGTACTCGCTGGAGGCGCAGGAGACACGCCTTGCTGCTTACATCGCTAGCCAAGACGGCTGGGAGCTCACACGCCGCTACACCGATCGGATGACCGGCAGCACCCTGGAGAGGCCCGAGCTACAGCGCGCTCTCGCCGACGCCCGCGTCGAACGCTTCGATCTTCTGCTTGTCTATCGAGTCGATCGTCTGTCGCGCTCGGTGCGTGGATTGGCACAAATCCTCGAAGAGCTCGACCACTCACATGTTGTTTTCCGCTCGGCAACGGAGCCCTTCGACACGGGTACGCCTGCGGGCCGAATGATGGTTCAGATGCTTGGCGTCTTTGCCGAATTCGAACGCGCCACTCTGGTCGACCGCGTGATCGCCGGCATGGAGCGCAAGGCAGCCACAGGCGGATGGCTCGGTGGCCCCAATCCATATGGCTATCGCTATAACCCGGCCATAGCGATGTTGGAACCCGATGAGTGTGAAGTGGCGACGGTGCGAGCGATCTTCGACCTCTACGTCACCAAGAAACTGGGAACCAGGGCTGTCGCCAACTGGCTGAACAGTCACGGTCATCAGACACGGGCCGGCCGGCCATGGAGCGCCGTCACGGTCTTTGACATCCTCCGCAATCCGGTCCACGTCGGACGGATTAAGTTCCGCAGCGCGTCGTATCAAGCTCCGCACGTCGCCCTCGTCAGCCAGGACGCCTTTGATGCCGCGCAGACGATGCTCACTGCCCGGGCAGATGCGGCGTGGAAACGGCGCAGCAACACCAGCGATTATTTGCTAAGCGGGGTTGTCCGCTGCGGCAAATGCGGGAATCGCTTCCTGGGTACGGTCGCTCATGGGCGCAACGGACCGTACCGGTACTACACCTGCTTCTCACGCAATCGCTATGGCCGGCATGGCTGCCAAGCCGACCGGCTTCCCGCGGACGCCTTCGAGCGTGCCGTCCTAGCCTCCATGCAAACGACATATTCCGACAGCGACCTGATCGAGCGGGCAGTCGCCGGTGCCAGGAAGAAGGTGAACACCGCGCTCCCAAGAATGCGATCTGACCTGCGAAGTCTCGAGGCGAAAATCGACAAGGCCGAGCAAGCGCTGCTGCGTTACTTTGACGCCTTCGAGTCCGGCACACTTGCAGCCAGGCGGCTGGCCGGCCGGATGGAGGAGTTGGAGCAGCGCCTCGCCGAGCTGCGGATGCAGCGCGAGACGCTTCAGGACGAACTGGCCGACATATCGATCACGCCGCCGACCGCCAGCGACCTTCGCTCAGTAATCGGCGCGATCGCCGACGCGATGGACAATGGCATGCCCTCGCAACGCAAGGCGCTGATGCAGCAATTGGTGAGCGAGATCAGAGTCGAATCCCGGAGTGAAATCTTTCCGACCTATCGGCTGCCAGCGCCGCCGGTTCGCGTTATATCAGGAGTGGTGGGCCGCGGTGGACTCGAACCACCTACCTCCGCGTTAACCAAGCCTGTGCGCTGTGGGTCCGAGAGTGGCGACCGATGCGCTGTGCGGGGGTGTTATGTGGTCTGCCCGAGTAGGCTTGGGTGGCGATGGCCTTACTTCCTCCCGATTACTTCGACTGTGTGGCAGCCATTGGTACGGAGAGCGACAAAGTCAAACGCTGGGTCGCGTCGGCGTTCTTCTATGGCTTCCCTGTAGACGAGCCAGAGCTAGGACATCGAACCTTCCTTGTTTCGAACCGCCATGTCTTTGAGGGTTTTGAAGCCGTCTGGGTTCGGATTAACGCCGAGGCTTCAGAGCCAGCAAAAGAGTTTCGGCTGCCGCTTAGCGGCAAGGATGGTTCGCCCAACTGGTTCGCTCATCCGAATCCCGAAGTAGATGTAGCCGTAGTACCAGTCCACTTTGAGAACATGCATATACGAGGGGCGCGGCCAAAATTCTTTCCAGGGGCCACACAGGCGATCGGCAAAGCCGAAATGAGGAACATTGGGACGACCGAGGGTGACTTCGTATTCATCCTTGGCTTTCCGCTAGGGCTTGCTGGTGAGGAGCGGAACTTCGTCATCGTTCGTGCTGGGACCATTGCAAGGGTTCGCGACCTTCTCGACGGAAAGGCAAACACATTCCTGCTCGATGCCTCCGTATTCCCCGGCAATAGCGGCGGACCGGTCATTTTGAAGCCTGAGGCAATGACAATCATGGGGACCAAAGTCTCGAACATGCCTTACGTGATCGGGATCGTTCAGGGTTATCTGCCGTATGAAGATGTTGCTGTTAGCACCCAGACCAAACGCCCTCGCGTCATCTTTCAAGAGAACTCTGGGTTGGCAGTAGTGCACCCAATTGACTGCATCGACGAAACCGTTCGGGCGCACATCGAAGCCATCGAAGCGATGGACTAGTGCAGCGGCTCGGCTTTCCGTCAAGTAACTCCGTCGCCCGCTCCCTCCATTAGGGCGATGAGGTTTTCAACCAACACCCGTCAGCTTTGCGGCCGCCGCCGTGAGCCATTCCATGTCCTCGGCTGTGATTTCCTCGGATCGAATGATGCGAAGTCCGGTCATTGCGCGCGATAGTGGCACATGTTCGCGGGCGCGTATAGATGGCGCGTCCCGGAGTCAGCTTAAGTAGCCGCTCCCGCGCAACGATTTCTCAGCAACCGCCTTTAGTTCTTCGAGCATCAGACTGATGAGGTGAGCGACCCACGCCGATACACGTAATCTGAGCGCCGCCGCCATGTCGGGCCTTATGTCACTGGGTCGGGCATCAATTGCTTCAGGCTTCCCAACTACCTCTACGCGAATTGCCATTCGCTTATCACGGTCACGCGCCACCAGGGCTCGAATCGCGTAGTCGACGTTGGCTTGCGCAGGTGGCTGCACTGAGCCATAGATCGCCAAATAGATGTCGTTCTGGCTTGTCGGGCGTCGGTATCCCTCCAGTTCACCCCATTGGTCCGTCCTGCTCTGGTTCTGGCGGTTCACCGCGACTCCAGGAGGCATTTGGAGGCCTTTGAGCTGCTCGTCGACTTCGTTAGCGACGACGGTCAAAAGGGACATCGCTATCTGATCAAGTTCGACATGGGCAAGCCCACTCTGAGCGGTAAGGAGGACACGAAGTTCTTCAATTTTCCTGGCAGCTGAAGCGGCCACTTGGTCACCGATGAAACGTAGCGTGTCGGTAGCTCGATCGACAACGAACTCGAGGAAGGCGGCGCCGTCGCCCCTATCGGCTTGGGCCAACGCTTCGAAGTAATCGTCCTTTTGGTCGCTAAAGATCAAAAGTGGGGTCGACGCAGCTCGATACAGATACACGCTAGCGAGTGCTCGCGCAACGCGGCCGTTGCCGTCTTGAAAGGGGTGAATTGCTACAAAGGCGTAGTGCGAGTAAGCAGCCTGTAAAGCCGGATGTGCCTTTTCGAAATCCGTTGAAGACAATTCTTCAACGAGCCGATGCATTTCGGCCGGTGTTTGCAGCACCGGTGCGTACGCATGAACGCCACCGCCAAGAAGACGGACATGGTTTGGCTCGTCTTTGTAATGGCCTTTTACAAGATCGCGCTCCTGCCACCCGATCTTGGTAAGCACCTTGTACGTGTCCTGCGGAGCACAGATCACCTCATGGAGTCGGCGTATCCAGGCCTCGGTTATTGGCAACTTCTTGGTCGCTACGTCAAGGGCGAGCTCGTAGGCAGCTAGTTGAGCCGCGAATAGCGCGGGCACATTCGCGCCGATTTCGGAGAGTGCCGCCTGCCAGGCGATCGTTTGTAGAGCGACGCTGATTGTGAATCCGCGGTCGACTTCATACATGCCTTCAATCGCGCCGGTGTCCAGTGCCGCAGCGCGCATTGCGGCCCCAACCGCTTGACGGAGGTCGTCACTGTTCGCTGTAGCTCGGCGGCGCTCGACAAATGCGACCGCTGCGTCCCAAGCAGCCTGCACTTCTAAGAGCGCACGATTGACGTCCAGCATCTTCCATTCGTTGAAGGGTGGGATAGGTGTGTAAGTGGCATCGAGAGCGGCCACATCGGCCAGAGTCAACGGCAGGATCGGGATGGCTTCACCCTGCGGCTTTTCGGACATCAACTTACGTCCTAGTTTGAGCCCCCTGGAACCTTTAGGAGGCTTCGTCAACTCAAGTTAGAATTCGCTCCATCGTGGCCGTCGCACCGCCGCAGCTTTCCCCAGACGGAAAGTTTTACTGGGACGGGACCCGTTGGGTGCCAGTGCCCGCGCAGTCAACACTATCGCCCGCTAAGGCCTCGGGCGGTTGGGGTCGGACTCTTGTGGTCGGTGTCGTCTGCCTCATAGTCGGCGCGATCTGCGGAGGGGCAGCAGCCTCGTCTAGTAAGCCCAGCACCAGCACAGTCACGAGCACAACAGCCACGCCGAGCCAGGCGGCAGCGTCACCGAAACCGTCACCGATTCCGCGCCAACCAGTGGCGGTTTCCGGCCAGGGCTCCAAGGTCGTCAGTCCATTCCATCTTGCCGGAGGCAACTACAAGGTCACCTGGTCTGCACAAGGCCATGACAACTTCATCGTCCACATTCTTCTTGGCAGCCAAACTCAGTCCCTCGTCAACGAAATACCACCCGCTCCCGCCTCCGGCGAAACACTCTTCACCTCGCCACAGGAGTCCGATTACACGCTTGAAGTCAAAGCATCCACATTGACTTGGACGATCACGTTCACCCCAATCTGACGCACTAGCCCGCGACGGATCCAAAGGCGACCGGAAGGAGTAACGCGCCAGTTGCCAGCCCGATGTTGTCATCGTTCCGATACGCTGCCCCGAGTTCTGCATACTCCGCCAGTTCGTCGGAATTAAGCGGCACGCTCGCAAGAGGGTACTCCGTGAAGTTCTCGGGGTCTTGGGCGCCTGACCGCATTAGCCGAAATTTCTGGCCGGTGTGGAGCGGCAGAGCGGGCAGAAGCCCTCAGACGCTTGCGCGATCGCGGTCTCAGCTTGTTCTCGCAACTGCTCAGGCGGGCCGCTAGGTTACTCGTGGGAAGGCCCCCGGAGACCCTAAGCTGCTTTGGTTCTATACCGTGATTTCGGAGGTGGTCCATGACTTTCCCGTCCGCAAGCCCCGAGGTCATTTACGACCTAGCACGAGCCCGCTTTGACCATCAACTTTCAGCAGTCGATTCGATCGACGCTAAGCTCGCAGGCTTTTTCGGCATCGGTAGCGCTTTGCTCGGGATTATCGCTGCGGTCTACGCAATTAAGCCCGACGCGTTCAAGGGAGGCGGATGGGTCGTCTTAGGGTTGGCACTAATAGTCTTCATTGTGCTATCGACTATCTGCCTTGCGGGCATGAGACCGCGCAAGTGGCAAACCGGGCCTGTAATGCAAGAGGTCTATAACGACCACATTAAGCTTGCCGATGCAGAAATAAAATGGAGAGTCACGAGTGCCTTGCTGCGACAGCACGAGTTAAACAGGTCGACTTACGACACAAAGGTGAAGTCGGCTAAGGCGTCTCCGGTTCTGCTTGCGATTCTTGCGGGGCTGATGGTTGCAGCGGTGATTCACGTTGCGATTCAAGGATGAATTGGGCAAAGGATCGGCTCTCGCTCTCTGGGCTGTAGAACTCGGTACCTACGAACTCCGAAAAAGACATCACTGGCTCTTGCACGGGAGGTGTCTCAACCGGAGGTTGGGGTCGATTCGTGGGCGAGCTTTCGTCAGGGGAATCGTGATCTGGCATGCCATGTAGCTTACGCGCTGATTGGGTGCCCGCCTGAAGCTTTTAGGCGGGTTTCCAGGGGTACGATTGGACGTAAGCCGTGCCCGACACAGACGACCTCTACGCAAGCTTCGTCGCAATGCCTTGGGGTGCTGATGGCCGCCCCCACGCGACGGTCTATTACCTCGGAGTCCTTAAACGCCGAACGGCAGACAAGGTTGAGTGGGACTGCGGTCACCATCCTCGAAGCCCACACGGTCAGCATGGAACGGCTGTCGAGGCCATCAGCTGCGCGAGCCGCGAGCTAGCAAACAGACAGCCCGGCCGGAAACCTTAAGGTGAGGTGCTAGCCGGTTTTGGCACGGGGCTGCCCTCGGCGCTAGCGGGGGTGCCCCCCTTTTGGCGTCGCCGTGGCCTCCGAGCCCGATAACACCTACCGCAGTCGACCCAGTATCAGCCTCGCTCGAACTCGACTAAGCCGACAGCCACGCCACATAAGTGGGCCGTATGCGGCTCGTTATCAGGACTGCCTCGGCGGCCGGGCTCTATATACGTTTTGTTTGCGGACCGGTCCGCGCAGGTGGGAAGGGAATCCGCACCGAATTTACCGGGGGTCCGCTAGGGGGTCCGCTAGTCCCTTGAAAAATCGGGCCTCTCTGCCAGGAATTTAGAAGGAAGGTGCGGAGCGACCGGGAGCCGCCCCGCTTTCCTTTGGCAAACGGTTAGGTGTTGTTGATCGCGGCGTTATGAATCAAGTTCACGCTGTGGTGGGTTGTGAACCAGTTGAGCGCCGCGTCACGCTCGGCGTTCGTTGGAAGGAACGGCTTAGCGTCAGGTGCGTGCGCGAGCCACAGCAAGCGCGCTGGGGGCTCCGACGGGCCGCGAGGCTCGACGTACTGGTACTGGCTAGCGTTGCGGTCAGGCCAAGCAGTCGTGTCGGCGAACATTCGGTGATTGTCCCGGCCGCCAGTGCCGTAGATGATCTGCGCCGCCGCCATGATGGCCTTGTACCTCTCAGCCAGTCTTTCGAGCCGTAGATAGTCCCGCGAGCCGGACGGAAGGCGTACGGCAGCCTCTGTGGTCGCTGGACTGTCCTTCGGGCATGTTTTGCGTGTCTCCGCGATTAGGGCGTCAAAGGCGGGCCGTAGGCACTGTATGACGATCTCTTTTCCGTTTGACCGCATGAAATTGCGTACGCGGTCGTCGGCACGGTCCGCCGCGTTGTCGGCGGCCCTAATGGCATCCGCGTCTAGCTCCGCTCGCGCGCTGCCATCCCACGCCGGTAAGGTGCGCCGCAGATTTGACGACACTTCCATAAGTCGGACGCGCTCAGCCTCGGCGGCGATGAGTTCGGCCGGAAGCGTGAATTGCCCGGCGGGCGCCAGGGCTAATAGGTGTTCAAAACTCATGTCTAGACCTTCCCCCAATCCTTGCCAAATTTAGGCTTACTCGCCGTTACGTCGTCAATGATTCGGCCAGCTCGCGCAGCTTCAAGAATTGCTTTCTCGTTTGCCGCGTAGAACGCCTGGTCGCGGAGGTCGCTCCGCATGAACCTTGGTTTCGTGTCTGTGTCCGGTCGGATGATCGGACCATCGGTATCAGTTGTCATTTGTGTCATCTAACTCCTACGTTTGAAAAGTGTTCATCGTTCGGCGGCTCCGGACGGGTAAAAGTTTGGTAAACGGCGCCTCCGTCGCTGTCTCGCGTGACAGTTGCTCGAAAGCCACGGTTAGCCCGCGTCCAAGTATTCGCGGCGTCCTGCGCCGCCGGTAGGTTTGCGAAACTATCGCTCGGCGCACCAGTCGCATCGGTGACCGTGTACGTCATCGTTCGGCCTTCACTGGTACTGCGCGCGCTTCCTAAGCGCGCAGTACCTCTCTTTTATAGAGAGAGGTGTTGCACGTTTGTATTTGCTCATGTACCTCAGATGTCCCATCTGATGTACCTCGGGGAAGCCTTCATGTACCGTCGGCGGTACATCTAGCTCGCCCTGGCCGGGAAGGTGTAGAGGGCTCCGTGGTGCGTGCCCCTACCGCTGTCGAGGACGATCAATGCGCCCTCACTCACCATCCGGCTAACCGACCGTTGCGCGCTCTTGCGCTCTCGGCTTGCCTTAGCTGCCAGTTCCTCGCAGGTGATCCGCCGGGGGTTGACGCCCTTGGATCGCTGATGGGTTTCAAGGTGGCGGGCAATGATGCCCGCGTACATCGCATCGACTGGAAGCAATCTCTTTTCCTCCACAAGAATTAGGACGGCTGCCGGTGACTTGCGGTAATACCAATCTTCGGCGCGCTCGCGCGGCTTGCTTGTGTAGTGAGTGCCACGGACCCATTTGCCGGGGTTCGGCGCTCTCCGATGTTTTACGGGAGCCGCCTTTGGCTTGACTGTTGTTCGCTTGGCTACTTTTTGTTTGGCTCGGTAAAGCGTGTCGCGGGCCTCTCCGCCTAGTTTGTATTCGGCCCAATTGCGCGCCTTTCGATGTTGGTCGAGCCTGGCTAGTAGCTCGCCTCGTGCAAGGATTATTTGCTCATCCTCTGTAACCTCGATGAGCTTTAGGGCTTCGGTCAGGCGGTCGATTTCTACGTCGTGTTGGGCGATTTCCGCCCGCCTTTCAGTGATGTAGGCGTGCCGATCCTCCGCCCGCGCGATGATGCGCTCCGCCTTCGAAGGTTCATGCTCGGGGGGTTCGTCGGGGTCCGCCCCATATTCAGTCGCTAAGTAGGCTTCCTGTCTGGCCTCTTGCTCGTCAAACTCCCGTTCTTGCTCGGGTGTCCAGACGGCATCCTTTAGGTCGGCGAGAGTAAACGTGGTTGGTTCCACATTTAGACGGCGAGTACGTCGCCGGGCCGTTCGCGGTCCCGGCTAAGCGCCAAGACGAGCGCACGGCGCACGGATAGAAGCTCGCTACGGGTTAGGTGATCGGTTGAGCCGGTCGCGGCCTTGTAGACCCGGTTATAGCTCAGATTTGTGAATCGGGCCAACTCTGCGACGGTCAAACCGCAACGGCGAATTTCTTGAATCGAGAGCGGTCCGAGTACGCCTTGCGCAGTAGACATTAGGTGTCTCCTTGATGAAAAGTTTTTGTCGGTGTAGGCAAAGGGAAAGAACGCGAGTCCTTCACTAACAAATGTGGGAGCGTGTGAAAGTTCGTACGTAGGGACCGAGTGAACTCTCGGTACTCGCGATCCTTCATCCACGGTTTCAGGGATTGCCGAACCGATTGAGAAAGACCGCACGCCGGATTCGGTACGCGTAACTCGCCGGGGCGGCTGCCCTTTCGGGCGGCCTGTAGTTTGTGCCATGCTCGCCGCCGCGTATCGCCCTTTTCCTCGTAGCAAATCGAGTGAGCCTCGGCGTAGCTCAGGCCCATAAACATGAGTAGAGCGGTTACACGCTCGCGTACCTCATCCTGCGGCCATTTCTCTGTTGGCTCAGGTGTCGTGACCGGGGGCGGCAACCATCGCGGCCGGTCAATCTGCGCAGCTTCAACGACGACAGCCAAGGCCCGCACAAACTCACTGAGTAGCCGCGCCGGATCGTCCGTAGCCTGTCCGCTGAGCCAATTGCGGTATGTCTGTCTCTCTAAGAGCCAGGCGGTTCGACTGTACGTCTCGCCTTTCGAGTTGAGGGTTTCGGCTTGGAGCGAGAGGGCGGCAGATTCCATCGCCTTCTTATTCCGCCCCTCGAAGCCACGCCGTTTCCATGACTCATGGGCGTTAGTGTCTGTGACCCCGTAGAGAAGCGTGCGGAGCCCGCGCTCATATCTCGTGAGCATGGCCGTCCAATCTGCATGCCAATTCGGGGCGCCGACATAGCTCTCGACTTGTGGCATTGACGGATTAGGCCCGCATGCCGCGTAAATCTCGCTTAGTCTCGGGTCTCTCTCGATGAGGGCGTGGCCGCCGCGCTGCACTCTCTTGGAAGCGACATTGCCGCGCCACTTGGCAGGGAATCGCCCGGCGGGCGGATTCCAGGCTCCGCGCACCGATAAGGGTCTCTCGGGTCCGAAATCCGATACCCGTACGACAGTCAAGCCATTGAGGCGAAACCGCTTCGGCGTAGTGACGGCGACACGACGACGCGCAATCGTCGTCGGCGACGCTACCCACAGCCCGGCATTAGCAAGTGGACCCACTAGCCCGCCTTCCGGCGCCCATGGTGCCGCCGTAGTGCGAGCCCAACAAAATAGGCCCTTCGCGCCGCCTCCGCGCGTTGTGCGCGGTCTTTCTCGGTTAGCCTCCGGTCGGGATCAACCTCGCGCTCGAATCTGGACATGAATGACGAACGAGCCGCCTCTGTGGCGGCTGTACGGTCGGAGCATTTGGCCCACTTTTGGTAAGCCCCGAGCTTGCCTCCGATGCGTTGCCCGGAATTGTTGCTCTCACGGAGCACCGGCCCCTAAGAGTTGGCTATGTCGGTTCATTGTTTAAACGCAACCTCCCATAGAAATACGAAAGGCCACCCGCCGAAAAGGGGTGACCTCTCATCATTCTACCGCAAGGCGCGATATGCGCTATTGCTCTTTTACGTGAGCCGATCCCTAGGGCTTAACCGCCGCGCAGTCTCGGCGGCCCGCTGAATCGCAGCCGAAGCGCCGTAGCGAGCCATGATCTTTCGATCGCGCCAACGACCGAGCGTCATAACGTCCTCATCTGACGCACCGCCCGCTTTCATGGCGTTGGCCCATGTGTGCCGGAATAGGTGCGGGTGAATGGCCCGGATGCCCGCCAGGGCCGCCCGGCGCTTAACTAGGTGGTGAACGCCATCGCCGGTCAACGCGCCCTTTTGAGCGAGCCACAGTGAGCTATCAGCAGCTAGCCGATGTTGGGCTCGCACTCGAAGATAGCGGTCTATGTCGCGGGCCGTCTTGACTCCAAAGAACACGATTCCCTGCCGCGAGCCCTTACCCATGACCTGAATCGACCCCGAGTCGAGTTGCGATTTGATCGCCTCATAACCCATAGCTGCGACCTCGAAGCGGCGTAGGCCGGTATCCAGCATGAGCCCGATAATCGCCCGGTCGCGGCGAGACTCAAAGTCCTTGTCCTCACAGGCTTTCAGGAGCTTGTTTGCCTCCGCGTCGGTTAGTACGTCGGGGGCGGGCTCGTCAACCTTTGGCGCGTGCATCCGAAGCATTGGCGAGTGTTCGACCTCTCCCTCATCGACGCACCAGTTAAAGAACCGTCGAAGCGCGGAGAACCGCGCGCGGATCGTCGCTGGTTTGACGCCGCGTTCCTCTCTTAGATAAATGAGCCAGTTTTCGACATGCAGTTTTTCGACGTGAGCCGGATCGACAGTTGAGTGGCGCTCAAGTTGGAACTCGTGAAATTGACGGCCAGCTTCCGCGTAGATTTCCAAGGTTCGGCGACTCGTAATCCTTGTCGAGTCGGCGCGAAGCCCGCGCTCGAAGCTCGCCCATAACGCATTCCATGGGTCGGTTGGATCAGGTAGGTGGACGATCATTCGGCTAACCTCCGTTTCGGCGGGTCGGCCGGTAGGTAAATTACCGCGTCGGCCCGTCAGCCGCGCTTATTCTAGCGAAAAGGGGGCCGCAGTTATCGGGCTTGGATGCGCTGTAGGTAACAGTTCGCGGAGTTTTGTGGCCTGAATGAGATCAAAACCGTGGTGGGCCGCGGTGGACTCGAACCACCTACCTCCGCGTTATCAGCACGGCGCTCTGCCAGTTGAGCTAGCGGCCCAAGGCCCAGCGGGTCGAGCAGGCTCGATCCCAGGAATTGTGAGTCTACTGGGTCGCTTGCTTCGATGAAGCCCTAGACGGGCGTTGATGGACGGATGGCCACGAGATCCTCGTCCTCAGGACCCGCGATGGCGTAGGCCCCCATGCCGATGATCCCCAGTCCGAGCAGGTGGAGGACCAGGACCCCGACGAACCAGCCCCACGCGCTTTGCATCCCGAGTTTGATCAGGGCGCCAATCCACATCACGAGCATCAAGATGCCCGCAATGCCCAGCGCGAGGTACCCGAACACAATGGCTGGAGACGCCGCGGCGCTTCCCTGGGCCCCCGCCGAACGCGCGCTCGTGACCAGAGCGAGAAGGGCGATCACGTAGATCACCCAGGCCCCGATATACCAGCGTGTAGTTGTCCGCTTGCTCATTGGCGCGCCTCCTGCTTGTTACTCAACAAACCTGATGCCCCTATTCGGGGAACGTGCACCCGGCGCGCCAATACCCGCTTGAATGCGGAGGAGGAGTGGCAGGGGCGCAAGGATTCGAACCTTGGGCCCTCGGTTTTGGAGACCGATGCTCTGACCAGACTGAGCTACGCCCCTTCGCCCGATATGGAATTCTACCCGACGTCCAAAACCTCACTTTCGCGGCCCGATTAGCATCGGGGAGTGGCTGCTGACGATCTGCCGGTACTCATCGCCGGCGACGTCCATGGCGACCTCGAGCGCCTGTTCGAAGCGCTCAAACCGTACCCGGCGGACAGCTGGCGAACCATCTTCCTCGGTGACCTGGTCGACTACGGCCCATTCGGCGTCGGCGCCCTGCGTTACGCTCGAGACCGAGCCAACACCACCGTGCTGCTCGGCAACCACGAAGTTGCGATGCTGTGGGCGCTGCGCGATCCGACGCGCATCGGATTCTGGATGGGCCTCGGAGGCCAGCGCCACGATCTCGACGAGCTCGCGAAAGATGCCCCGCTCCAGGAATGGCTGGGCAACCGACCCGCGATGGTCCGGCTCGCCGATGGCACCCTCGTGCAGCATTGCGGAAGCGATACGTACGCGAAACTTCTCGAGAGCAACGAGACAGAGCCCATCGATGCGATCAACAAATGTGTCGGCGAACTCCTCGCGAATGGTGAGGAAGCACAGCTCTGGGAAATGCTCAGCGGCCGCAACAGCTTCCCCACGCAGCCGGAGCGGCTCGAGCGCTGGCTCGAGGTCACCAGCAGCCGGCGCGTCGTCTTCGGCCACAACCCGCATCTCAGCCCGCGGCCGGAGGTCTCTTACGGTGGCAAGGCGATCAACTTCGACGGCGGTTTCAGCCGGTTCCACCGCAAGTACCGGCGCCTTTCGCCGCCCGGCGCCACGGTCGCGACGCTTCCACCTCTCGCGGACTAATCTGTGAGCGGATGCCTCAGCTCGTGACGGACGTGCGACCATCCGGCGCGCTCGGACGGACTCCCCCGGAGCCCATGATCTCCTCCGCCCGCATCGCTCGCCGCGTGCGCCAGCTCGGCCAGAACATCTCCCACGTCTATCGCGACATCGACACACCGCTCGTCATCGTCGTGATCCTCAAGGGCGCGACCGTCTTTGCCGCGGACCTTCTCCGCAGCCTCAGCATCCCCGCCGAGCTGGAGTTCGTGCGGGCCTCGAGCTACGGATCAGGGACGAGCCGCGGCACACTCAAGCTGGCGCACATGGTGGACGGCCCGCTCGTCGACCGCCACGTCCTTCTTGTGGAAGATATCGTCGACTCCGGCCACACCGTGCACTCGGTCGTGCGGCGGATCCGCCGGTTGAAACCGGCTTCGCTTCGCATCGCGGCACTTCTCGACCGCCCAGCACGGCGTGACGTGGAGGTGAAGATCGACTTCCTCGGGTTCACCATCCCCGACCGCTTCGTGATCGGCTACGGCCTCGACTACGCGGGCCTCTACCGCGAGCTGCCGGGGATCTACGCGCTGAGCTGAGCCCCGGGCCGGCACACCTTGCACGGCCGGAAGCCCGCTGCCCGAGCGCTCGCCTCGTCATGCAGCCACACGATGTTCTTTTCTAGCGCGTGCCGCCCCGTGTGGCATGTCGGATAGCAGAAGACCTTCGTCGTCTTCACGCCCTGGTAGCGAACCCCCTTGCTCGCCAGCTCCTGTAGGCGATTGACCCGAACGCCCTCCATCGTGAGGATCGCCCGCTTCGCCTCCGGCCCGCCGCCACCGTAATTTCCGATCTGGCCATCGGTGCGCACCACGCGGTGGCACGGGATGAAATAAGGGATGGGGTTGTTGGCAAGTGCGGTGCCCACTGCGCGCACCGCCGCCGGGTGGCCGATCTCGCGCGCCACCCAGCCGTAAGGCCTCACCTCGCCGCGCGGAATCTGCTTGGTCTTGCGGAGCACAGCCTGCTCGAACGGGGTCAGGCCGCGCAGGTCGAAGCGAAGCCGGTGCCGCCCTTCCAGCTCGTCCTGGATCTTGGCCGCGAGGTCGGGTGGAGGGACCGCCTCCACGAGCTGCCGGCCGACCTCCTTGTGAAACCGCGCCTCGAACTCGTCGGCCGAAGAGTCGCGCGCTGCGGAAGAAATGCCCTGGCGGTTCCACGCCACGTAGACCGCGCCCAGCACGGTGTCGAAGCGCGCATACGAGTCCGCCATCCCAACGTGGGCGAGCAGGCGATCGGCGAAACCGGCGGGCGCCTTTACCTCGCCCAGCCGCTTCAGGTCAGTCGTCAGTGTGGTCATCGTCGTCTCCTCTCAGCAATTTGAGTCCTCTATGTACGTTCGCCTTCACCGTCCCGACCGGCTGCCCGAGCGCGTCGGCCGCCTCCTCATAGGACAGCTCCTGCACGTGACGCAGGACGACAGCGTCCCGGTAGCGCGCGGGAAGCGCCGAGACGCGCACGGCAAGGGCTTCCAGCTCAAGGTTCAGGAGCGCGCCATCCTCCGTGCCGATCGCACGGTCGGGCTCGCTTCCGTTGAGCTCGACGAGACGAGGCCGGATACCGCGCACTCGATTGCGGACCACATTCAGCGCGATGCGATGGAGCCACGCTTTCTGCTTCAGGTCTCGGATCCGATCAGGCGGATAGGTGACCAGCGCGCGATAGGCCTTCAGGAAGGTGTCCTGCGCGACCTCTTCCGCGTCGTGGCGGTTGCCGGTCAGGGCCAGCCCGAGGGCGAAGACGCGGTTCTGGTGTTCGTGCACCATCCGCTCAAACGTCCGCTCAGTCCCGTCCATCACTCCTTAAACACTCTTTCTGACGGTTGGTTGCAAATTCCACCTTCCCCATCCGGCGCGCTTCGCGCGCCGGCTTCCCCACAAGTGGGGAAGCGACTCCTCCCCACCACCTGGGGAACCATCTTCCCGCGCGAGGTGTATTTAATGCGTTCCGATGGAGGGCCGACCAAAGGATGAATCCGAGCTGTTCGCGCGCGCTCAGCGCGGCGACACGGCCGCCTATGAGGAGATCGTGCAGCGCTACCAGATGGTTGCCTTTCGGACTGCCTACGTGATCACCGGGTCTGCGGCTGACGCCGAGGAAGCCGCCCAGGATGGATTCGTCAAGGCCTACCGGGCACTTGCCTCGTTCCGCAGCGGGGCTGAGCCGAGACCCTGGCTGCTCAAGATCGTCGCCAACGAAGCCCGCAACCGCGTCCGCTCCGCCGGCCGCCGCCACCACCTGGAGCTGCGCCTGGCGGAACGCTTCCGCCCGGGGGATGCGGCCCCATCCCCCGAGGCGGAAGTCGTGGCGGCAGAGGATTCGCGCCGGCTGCTAGACCGGGTCAATGCCTTGAGTGAGGAAGACCGGCTGGTGATCACCTCCCGGTACCTCCTCGAGCTCAGCGGCGAGGAGACGGCCGCGGCACTGGGCATCCCCGAAGGCACGGTTAAGTCACGTCTTTCCAGAGCTCTGGCTCGCCTTCGAGGGACGTTCGGAGAGGTGTCTCGTGCCTGAGCTCGAACCGCAGCTGACCGCGCTGGCCGCGCAGATCGATTGGCCGGCGACGCCAAACCTCGTGCCCGCGGTTCGATCACGGATCGCTGCCCCGGTCATGC
>DASRWV010000126.1:0-4797 GCA_035687505.1 Nitrosotalea sp. | reverse complement strand
GTCTGGGTGGGCGTGTTGTAGTTGGCGGGCCAGGCGTCGTTCATGCCGGCCAACGCGGCCTCCACCCCCTGGGAATCGAGGCCGAGCACGGCGGCCATCGAGCCTGTTCCGGCCGGGGCGGCTTCCGCCATCGCCTTGCCGCGCTCGACTACCGCTTTGATCACCCTGGGCGCGGTGACCGCGCCTGAGACGGCGAGGGCGGTGTACTCACCAACCGAGTGGCCGGCCGCGGCCACCGGCTCGAGGCCACGCCGCTTCAGCAAAAGGGTCAGTCCGAGGCCGACGAAGCACAGCGCGGGTTGGGCGTTCTGGGTGAGGCGCAGCTCGTCGTCGCTAGCGGAGGTGAGCAGGTGGCGCAGGTCGACATCGGCGGCGGTTGCGCACTGGTCGCATAGCTCGGAGACCTCTGGGTCGGTGAGCAGGTCGGCGCCCATGCCGGGCTGCTGGGAACCCTGGCCGGGATAGAGGAATGCGATCTTCGCCATCGTTGTTCACGCGCAATCGTGGCACGCCGCCGAAGCCTAAGCTGGGCCTGTGTCGCAGTCACCACCCGAGTGGATCGATGTGAGACCCCCGGTCCGATACGACCGCTGGCGCACTGATCGCACGTGGCTGGGGTGGTTCCAAATCGCGGGAATTGGTTTGCTGCTCGCCTATCCAGTGGTCACGTTCGCAGCCAATGCGCAACTCCAGGGGCGGCCTATCGGAATCTTCGAGCCGCTCGTGGGATCAGCAGAAGTGTTCCTCGGCTTTGTCCTTATCGGGGCGGGCTTCCGGGCGGTGGGCGGCGTTTTCCGCGGCGCTCTGGCCGGGGCGGCAATGTACTTGCTGCTCAGTGCCCTATTCCTCAGCTACAGCGCCCTGCGATTCGGCCCGCCCCCTGACCTCGTCCTCAGCATGTATTTCAGTTTGGGGTGGCCGGTGATGAGCCTGATGTTCCTGGTCGGCGGGCTCGGCAACTAACTGAAAACGAACGAACGGGACCTAAGTTTGTGGGCCATGGCGGACCTGGCCACGCCGATGGCGGTCCGCGTCGTGGCAACGCTTCGAATCGCGGACTACATCACGCAAGGACTGCGGACCGCGCCTGAGCTGGCCGAGGCATCGAACACAAATGCCGACGCCCTCGATCGCGTGCTGCGACACCTCGCCAAGGCGGGGCTGTTCAGCCGTGACGAATCAGGTCGGTACTCGCTGACGGCTCGAGGCGACGAGCTGCGTGGTGACCACCCGACGGGCACGCGCGCGAGGCTGGACATCGAGAGTGCGATCGGCAGAGCGGACCTGTCCTTCGTCCAGTTGCTCCATAGCGTGCGCACCGGAGAGGCTGGCTTCCCGGTCCAGTTCGGCCGCGCTTTCTGGGACGACATGTCGGCAGACCCCGCGCGAACCGCGTCATACGACGCGCAAATGGGCTTCGACGTTGCCGCGGACGCGCCCGACATCGTTTCAGCGTATGACTGGGGATCGTTCCAGCATGTGGTCGATGTCGGCGGGGGCAACGGTGCGCTGCTCATTGCCTTGCTGACAGCGCATCCCGCCTTGCGGGGCACGGTATCCGATCAGGCGGCTACCGCCGAGACGGCGCGCGAGGCTTTCAAGGCGGCAGGATTCGGCGACCGCGCGGACGTCGTAGCGGGCAGCTTCTTCGATCCGCTGCCCGGCGCGGATGGCTACCTGCTTTCGGCGATCCTCCACGACTGGGACGACGAAGCGGCTGTGCGGATTCTCAAGCGCTGCGAGGAAGCGGCCGGGCCGAAGGCCCCGGTCTTCGTGGTGGAGAAGATCGGCGCTGACGGCGAGTCGCTGCGGACCGAAATGGACCTGCGGATGCTCGTCTACTTCGGCGGCAAAGAACGCAGTGTCGCTGAGCTCGGAGTCCTGGCAGCGCGGGCGGGGCTCGGGGTTGTCCGGGTGCATCCCGCGGGCAAGCTCGCGGTCGTCGAGCTCCGCTCTATGCGGTCTTGATGACCTCGCGGCCCTTGTAGTGGCCGCAGTTCGGGCAGATCATGTGGGGCCGCCGCGGGCTCTTGCAGTTCGGGCACGGCTGAAGCTGCACGAGCGCCAGCGCCAGGTGGGAACGGCGGCGTCCCTTCTTGGACTTGGATAGCTTGACCTTCGGTAGAGCCATGAGCCTGTGAAGTTTACGTGAAGAGGGTGTCCCGCTTCAGGAGCCCGTCGCCTGGTCGGCATTCTCCTCGGCGGGCGGCTGGTTGGTCTGCAGCGCCTCGACCCCCCGCCGGACCGTCGCCAGCGTGCGGCCGAGATGGGCTTCCAGCTGCTTGAGCTGCTCCATCGCGTAGCCCTCGGCTTCGCGGATGATCTGATCCGACTTCGCCTGAGCATCCTTGATCACCTGTGCGGAGTGCCGCTCCGCGCGACGCAGGATCTCGTGCTCCGAGGCCGTCTCCTCCGCCCGCTCGTTGGCGCGCGACATGATGCGTGCCGCCTCGCCGTGCGCCTCGGTGATGATGCGCTGCTGCTCCGAGACGGTCCAGTTCGCCTGTTTGATCTCGTCGGGCAGGTTGAAGCGGACCTGGTCGATCAGCTCCATCATCTCGTCCTCATTGACCATCACCTGAGTGGACAGCGGGACATGGCGCGCGTTCTGGACCAGGTAGTCGATACGGTCAAGCAGCTCGTCGACCTTTATCTGTACTTCTCCTTCAGCGCTCTCGCGACCGGGGGCGGAACAAGGTCGGATACGTTGCCGCCATAGCTGGCGATGTCTTTCAAGATAGTTGATGAGACGTAGATGTGGGCGAAGCTCGACATGAGGAAGACAGTGTGGATGTCGGGTGCCAGCTTGCGGTTCATGAGGGCCTGCTGAAGCTCCGCGTCAAAATCTGAGTAAGCGCGCAGCCCTTTGACCAGCGTCGTCGCCCCCATCGAGCGGGCGTACTCGACGGTGAGCCCCTTGAAGCTCGAGACCTCGACCCGTTCGCGGCCCTTAAGCGACGCGCGGATCAGCTGCATGCGTTCTTCCACCGTGAAGAGCGGCTGGCGCTTCTCCGGGTTGCCGGCCACCGCGACGATGAGCTTGTCAAATATCCCCAGCGCTCGGTCGACCACGTCGAGATGGCCGTTGGTGAGCGGGTCGAAGCTCCCCGGGTAGACGGCGACTTTGATTTTCGGGGGCGTGCTCAAGCTGTGGGACCCAGCGCGGCCGGCGCGCGAAACACCGTGACCACCGTATCCCCGTAGCGGCGCTGACGGTCGACCTGGAGCCGGGGCAGTACCGGCATCTGCTGCCGCCGCGAGTGCTCCGCGACGACTGTCGCGTCGTCGAGGGTCCGATCGAGAACTTTCAGAGCGCGGTCGAGCACGATGTCGTCGTAAGGAGGGTCCAGAAAGACGAGGCCTGCTTTCTTGATCTGGTCCGGCGATGCCTCAAGCCACTTCACGACGTCTCCCCGGATGACGTGCGCGCGCTCCCTGAGGCCCAGTACTTCCAAGTTCTGGCGCAGGATAGCAAGACCACGGGGCTGGTGGTCCACGAAGGTCACGTTCGCGGCGCCTCGCGACAGGGCTTCGATGCCGAGAGCGCCCGAGCCCGCGAACAGGTCCAGCACGTGCGCTCCGGCTATGCCGGGACCGACGAGGTTGAAGATCGCCTGCTTGACCATCCCCTGGGTGGGCCGGATGCCCTTTGGCGCTTTCAGGCGCCGTCCCCTCGCCTCTCCCCCGCTGACGCGCAGCCCGGGCACGATCAGGGCCGCACTTTGATGGAGCCTTGGCCGCTGATGGTCCCGATCCGCGCCGGCCGATACCGAGCGGAAAGGAGCGCCTTTTCGAAATCGGATGCCTTTGGCGGCGGAACCGCGACCAGCAACCCACCGCTGGTCTGCGCGTCGCACAGCAGCATCTGGTCGATCTCGGCGAGCCCGCCCCAATCGACCTGGTCGCGGTAGGCGGCGTGGTTGCGGCGGCTGCCGCTCGGGAAGAGGTCTGCCTCCGCGAGCTCCCTCACCCCATTCAGGAGCGGGATCGCGCTGAACTGGATGTCAGCGCCTCCTTTGATGTTGGCGAGGTGGCCGATGAGGCCGTAGCCGGTCACGTCAGTGGCCGCGGTCGCTCCTGCGGCGACCATCGCCTCGCTGGCGGCACGATTGAGCTCCGACATGACGGCCACCGCCTCTCGTTCGAGAGCGGGCGGGCAGAGGCCGCGCTTGATCGCAGTGGCGACGAGGCCCGAGCCGAGCGGCTTGGTCAAGAAGAGGATGTCGCCCGGGTTCGCGCCGTCGTTGCCGATGACATGGTCCGGATGCACCTCGCCGATGACCGTGTATCCGAACTTCGGCTCGGCGTCATCGACCGAGTGTCCGCCGACGATGGCGATGCCGGCCTCAGTCATCTTGGCCGCTCCGCCGGCAACGATCTTCTCGAGGAGGCCAGTGCCCAGCTTCTCGCGAGGGAAGGCGGTGATGCCGAGCGCGAAGAGCGGCCGCGCCCCCATCGCGTACACATCGCTCAACGCGTTCGCCGCGGCGATCGCGCCGAACTCGACCGGGTCGTCGACGATGGGCGTGAAGAAGTCGACAGTCGCGACGAGCGCTCGGTCGGGCGCGATTCGATAGACCGCCGCGTCATCGCGGCCGGCGGTTGCGACCATCACGTTCGGGTCGACGATCGGGGGCAAAGCCCCCAGTACCTGCCCTAGCTCCACCGGGCTGAGCTTGCAGGCTCAACCGGCCCCGTGGCTGTACTCCGTCAACCGAAGCGGCGAAATGAAATCCGAAACGGGATCCATGACGGCTAGTATCGGCCGGTGGGGTTGGTGTTCGCGGCAATTGCACC
>DASRWV010000125.1:0-4067 GCA_035687505.1 Nitrosotalea sp. | reverse complement strand
AGAAAGGAAGTTCGCCCTCTCCCCTTCAGGGGAGAGGGTTGGGGAGAGGGGCGAGAAAGGAAGTGCCCCCTCTCCCCTTCAGGGGAGAGGGTCGGGGAGAGGGGCGTAGATGTATGACTTCAGCCGCTCCTTTTCCGCCGGAGGTAGAGCCGACGTCATCAGCTCCGCAAGAATCGTTTCCGCGACTCCATCGTCTGTGTCATTGAGGACGTCGTCGTTCCAGAACCTGATGACGCGGTAACCGGCTCGCTCGACTTCTTCTGTCCGCTTGGCGTCCCTAAGTTGCGCCGCGTCGCTCCCGTGGGTGTCTCCGTCGACCTCGATCACGAGCCTGGCTGGGAGGCAAACGAAGTCGGCGATGTAGTTGCCAATCACGTGCTGCCGGCGGAATTTCAATCCAGCCAGCCGTTTCGCTTTGACAATTGACCACACACGTTGCTCAGACTGGTTCGCTGTCATTCGTAGCTGTTGCGCTCTTTCGAGCATCATCTGATTTCGGTGCATAGCCGAATCATCGGAGCATTCCTGCCGAACCGGCAACCGCCTTTACAGCCATAACCCCACCCGAACTGGATCTACTTTCACGCCCCTCTCCCCAACCCTCTCCCCTGAAGGGGAGAGGGAGAACTCAGGTCGACCGATCGTTGACTCCTCATTGATCGAGTGGCGCCTAGCGTGGGGACATGCTCATCACACGCGTCAAGCCAACCCAGCTCTGGGGCAAGGAGGTCTACGACGACAACGGTCGCTTACTCGGCCGGGTGGTCGGGGTCGCGAGTCGCCGAGGTGTCGTCCGCAAGGTCGTGGTGCAGTGCACGCGAGTCGGCGAGCAAGTCAGCCTGTTTCCGCAGTCGGACGCGCGAGTGGTCTCGCGCGCACTTGTGGTTCGGGCCGCAGAGCCCTCGCTCCAGCCGAGGCTGTGGGTCGTCCGCTGATGGTCGAACCGAACGACGTCACAATCAATACGCGGGCACGACTCGCGGACGAGCTCGCCAGCATTGTCGAGGCCGACCCTCGAGTTCGCCGCTGGCGCCGCCTCGACTTCGCCGATGACGGCGGCGCGGTCATGGTGGTGGAGCTGCACCACGGAACGGATCCGATCTCCAGGGGAGTCATCGCGCGAGAGCTCGAGTTCGAGGCCGCCAGCAAGCTGCCGAAACTGGCCTGGCTCCGCGTCCAGGTCTCTTAGGCCGGCGAACCGAACCTGTAACCTCGGCTGCCCACGGTGACGATGATCGAAGGGTTGCTCGGGTCCTTCTCGAGCTTGGATCGCAATCGCTGCACGAACGTGCGCAGGTAGTTGCGCTCATCCCCGTACGAGGGACCCCAGACCTCGCGCAACAGCGTGCGGTGGTCCATCACCTGGCCTGAGCGTTTCACCAGCGCGGCGAGCAGTCCGTACTCGGTCGGCGACAATCGCACTTCGACTCCGTCGCGAGTCACGGTGCCGCTGGCGAGATCGACGTTCACATCGCCACTCCGAACCACAAGGCTCGGTCCAGGCACTGGCTGTGCTCTGCGAAGCACGACGCGAATGCGAGCCAGCAGCTCATCCGCGCCGAAGGGCTTGGCGAGGTAATCGTCGGCACCCATGTCCAGGGCGCGGACCTTGTCCCGCTCCTCGCCGCGGGCGCTGATCACAATCACGGAGGGGAGCCGCTTCCCCTCTAGCGTGCCCAGAATCCGCCATCCGTCGACGAACGGCAGGCCGATGTCGAGCAGCACCACTTCAAATGAGCCTGATTCGAGCTCGCGCACGCCTGCCGCGCCGTCCGTCGCAACCTTGACCTGGTGACCGTCGCGCTCCAGGATCTGGCGCACAGACGTGCGCAGCCCAACGTCATCCTCGACCAGCAGGATCCTGCTCACGAGGATTGGTTCGCGGCCAGCGGCAGCGTGAACCTGAAAACTGCGCCGGCTCCCGCCGACGACTCGTCCAAGGCCACGGATCCGGCGTGAGCTTCGACCAGGCCTTTCACAATGGCGAGTCCCAGCCCGGTGCCCTGGTCGCGCTTGGAATCGCCGCGCACGAAGCGCTCAAACACCCGGTCTCTCAGCTCGGCTGCGACGCCAGGCCCGCGATCGCTCACGCGAATGGTCGCCAGCCCCTGCTCGCCCCGGGAAGCCTCCACCGTGATCGGTGTGCCGGCAGGCGCGAAGCGGTCGGCGTTGGCCAGGAGGTTGTCCAGCACCTGGCCGACGCGACCCCAGTCGGCCAGGACATCGATGCGGGCCGCGGACTTATCCCACTCCACCGTACGGCTGGGAGAAGCGTGGCGCAATCGCTCCGTCGCGGCGGCGATCGCATCGTCGAGGTCCATTGGCTCCAGATTGAGGTCGAGAGCGCCACCTTCGATGCGCGCCATGTCCAGCATGTCGTTGACCAGGGCCTCCAGGCGTCTCGCTTCCGCCGCCACGGTGGCGAACCGGCGCTCCGCCTCGGCGACTGTGCGCGCCGCGGAGGGATCCGTGCTCTCGGTGAGGATGGTGCCGAGGGGCGTTCGCAGCTCGTGCGACACATTGGCAAGGAGCTCCCGCCGCAGCCGGTCCGCCTCCTGCAACGTCCGGATCTGCTGCTCACTGCGAGCCAAGCGCAAGGCGGCTTGAGCGGCCTCGGCCTGTTCCTTGTTCAGGTGGATCAGCTCGGCATTCACCTCCCGAAGCTGTCCCGCCAGCGCCTGCGATTCGATCAGTGCTCGGCGCCGGCGCGAGGCGAGCAAGCCGACGATTCCGGCTGTGACCACAAACAGGACGAGGTTCAGAAAGTCGCGCGGATGCGAGATCGTGAAGGTGTAGTAGGGCTCCACAAAGAAGTAGTCGAGCAAGGCGAAGCTGACGGAGGAGGCCAGCAGCGCCGGCCACAACCCGCGCAGGACGCCGACAGCCGCGACCAGGCCCAGATAAAGGAAGACGTAGTCGCGCTTGTCGGCGCCGGTGACCGTGACCAGAACGGCCGTGAGCACTGCCGGGCCGGCCAGGGCGATGAGCCAGACGACCCAGTCCGGCGCCTCCCATCGGAGTCCGGCCGAGCTCGAGTGGTCAGCCCCGCTGCTGATTAGGGGTGCCTGCCTCCCGCTTGTTTGACTCACGGTGTTGCGCTCGCCACTTTAGGACCACAAGCGGGTTGCCGTGGCGAGTCAAGTCCTGCAGCGACAGGTAGATCACAAACGCGGTCATGACCCCGCCCAGGATCCCCGGCCAGATCGATTCCATGATCTCGACGGTAGGTCGGCGACCGTCAACATCGGGTCAACGAAATTGGGGAGAACGGCAGTAACGTTGGTCAGGCGCGCACGGCCCGGCCGGATGAAGCTGAATGGAGGGGACATGGAAGTTGCAATAGGTGTCAGGCGCTTTGGGACCCGCTTCATCAACGGCTATCTGATCGAAGACGGAGGCCGGCTCACACTCCTCGACGCCGGCTTGCCAGGCTACTGGGGAGGTTTTCTGCGGGAGCTCGAGTCGATGGGCCGCCGTCTGGAGGATATCGACGCGATACTTTTGACGCACTCGCACCCCGATCACTTTGGCATTGCGGAACGGGTGCGCTCGGCGGCTGGCGCAAAGGTGTACGCGCACCCGCTGGAGATTCCCACGCTGACAGGCAAGGGTGGTGACGGGAAGGCGCCGCCGTTTTTCAAGCAGGGCTTCAAGCCCTTCCTGTACCGATACTTGGTCCACGCGATGAGCAACGGCGTGATGAAACGCGTGCCCATTGCGGCCGTCAACGAGTTCGCTGACGGCGAGGTTGTCCAGGTGCCCGGAAGTCCTCGTGTAGTGCACACTCCGGGCCACACCGCTGGTCACTGCGCGCTTCACCTCGAGGACCGAGACATTCTCTTCAGCGGCGATGCGTTGTGCACCATGGACGTGCTCACAGGAGAGCCGCGCCCGAGTCTGCCTGCGGATTTCATCAACCAGGACAGCGCCGTCGCCTTTGAATCGCTGGCGCGCCTGGAGAAACTGGAGGCATCGACGATGCTGACGGGCCACGGGGAGCCATGGAAAGGCGGCGTCAAGCAGGCGGTAGAGATCGCGCGGGCGTCGGCTCGCGAATGGGTGAAGCC
>DASRWV010000124.1:0-30990 GCA_035687505.1 Nitrosotalea sp. | reverse complement strand
CCAGCCCGGTCGCGATGAGCGCGTTCTGCAGCGCGGGCGGGATGCCCTGACGGATGCCGAGCACGACTCCCATGAGCACGCCTGCATGAGGCGGCGGGAGCGCGTCGTTGAGAGCCTGCGCGTAATGGGTGCGCAGCCAGGCGGGAAAGCTGGCCGGGCCGGATCCGTCGGTGACTATGTTGAAGCTGGTGGACTGGAGCTCCACATAAACATGGCGCTGGGCGAGATAGGCACGGCGGTCGAAGGCCGGCATGTCCCGAGGCAGCATCAGCTTGCCCGTGGCCTTGATCTGGTCGCCGAAGCCGGTCTGGGTCGGGCCGCGCCAGCGGACCATCAGGTTGCCGACGCCGCTGACCTGCGTGCTGCCGATCAGGATTCGGCTTGGTTCGACCAGGACCTCGCCGCCGCCGCCGGATGGGCGGGTGTCGTCGGCGACGCGGCCGGTGATGGTCGCTGTTTGGCCGGCGAGGCCGGTGGCGCGGCTTTGAGCTTGAGGATCCGCTGCTGGCAGTTCGGCGCGGCCGACGGCGAGGAGCGCGAAGGCGATTGCGATCGCCAGGATGGCGGGCCGGAGGATTAGCGCTGCTGCCAGACAGGGGATTGCCAGGGCGATCGCGAGCACCCCCATGGTCGGTCGGTCGGGTGCGAGCACGACTGTCGCGGTGAGGGCGACACACCATGAAGTCGCTACGACCAGGGCCGGGAAGCGACTCACAAAGTGATGTAGCGACGGGCGATGACGTAGTCGGCCTCGCTCATGCCGAGGATGTCGACCAGCTCGCGGGTGTTCTGGAATCCGCCGAAGTTGACCCGGTAGTCGATCACCTCCTGCGCGAAGGCTTCATTGAATCCAGGCAACGACTCGAGCTCTTCAAGGGACGCGGTGTTGAGGTTGGTGCGCGAGGTCACGGTGCCGGAGGCGCCTTTTGCGAAGGCGACCTTCACCTGCTCGCCATCCCTGAGCCGGCCGGCGAGGTTGGGAAGGTGCGTGAGGTCGGCGTCGGGCCTCAGGCCGCCGGCAGCGGCGATCGCATCGTAGACGCGGCCACCCCGGGGCAGTCTGTAGATTCCCGGCTTCGCGACGGCGCCGGCCACGTGGACCATCAGGCCAGGTGCGGTTGGTACGTCTTGCGCTGCGTTGAGGGGGATGGATTGGGCCGTGGGCGGTGTGGCCGCGGTGGAGGCGTAGAGGGAGGCGCCGGCCAGAGCTGCGAGGCCCAGGGCAAGCGGCACGGCGAGCAGAAGGATGTGCTTCCAGCCCGGGATGAGGCGCATGAACCGAGCCTAGGTTGGATGTCCTGCCGGAGGAACCCAGGGTGTTAAGGCGCCTGATCGGCATGGTTGCCCGGGAAGGATTCGAACCTTCGGTCGAGGATCCAAAGTCCTCTGCCTTACCGCTTGGCCACCGGGCAGCGAGGTTCAACACTAGCGCGCGGGGGGCACGGGATCGATCGGCGTGCGTGACCTGCGGGCAGCCGGTAGCGTTGGGTCTAGAGATGAGAAACGTCCTGCTCGGGGTGCTAGTTCTGCTGACCGCAGCCTGCGGCGCGTATTCGTTTCCGGGAGGGTCGCCTTCAGGCACGGGGACGGTCACCGGAACGGTGTCGGTCATGCCATGCGGCCCCATCGAGCAGGTGCCGCCGAAACAGTCGGGCCAGCCGGCGCAGCCTGCACAGCCTGCGCAGCCGCAGGACGCAGTCCCGTGCAGGATGATGGCCGCGGCGGGGGTCGAGTTGAGCTTCACCTCCGGGGAGAAGGTGGCGAGCACCCTTACCGATAACAACGGGCGCTACAGGATCGAACTCACCGAGGGCACGTACAAAGTGAGCGCCAAGAACTACAGGCGGATCGTCAGTGGTCCGGCGGCGGTGAGCGTCAAAGCTGGCTCAACAGTGACCGCCGACTACCTGCTTGACTCGGGAATCCGGCTCCCAGTCCCACAGCAATAAGGATCGCGTCTTTTCTTAACCCACCCACTCCCCCCCACCCACCCGAGGGGGGATGCGGCGGGAGGATCGTATTGGCGGTCTTTGGGGCAGGTCAACCCTGGTTGTTAAGGGACGAGGTTGATCAGCCGGTCCTGGACGTAGATCACCTTCGAGGGGCCGCGCCCGTTGAGCGCGGCGCGAACCTTCTCGCTTCGCATCGCGACCTCGAGCGCCACCTCCTCAGGGAGGCCTGCGTCGACGGTGACGCGGTCGCGCAGCTTCCCGCCCACCTGGATGACCAGCGTCACCTTGGGTTCGGCGGCCGCGCCGGGTTCGAAAACAGGCCACGACTGATCGGCCAGCATTCCAGGTTCGCCTAGCTTCGCCCACATCTCTTCGGCAAGATGCGGTGCAAGGGGGTTGAGCAGCTTGACGAGCGTCCGCACCGAATAGACCCACTCGCCGTCCTGCGCGCCTCCGCGCTGCAAGTAGTCCTGCATGGTGTTGGCCAGCTCCATCAGGGCGGCCACCGCGGTGTTGAACCTGAGCTCGTCGAAATGCTCCGTCACCTTGCCCACCGTCTGCGCGACCTTGCGGCGCAGCACCGCGGCATCGGCGTCCGAGCCCTCGACCACGATCGTCGAAGGTTCGAGCACGAGCCTCCACACTCGGAGCAAGAAGCGAGAGACTCCGTTGAGCCCGGAGTCAGTCCATTCGACGTCCTCTTCCGGCGGACCGATGAACATCTCGTAGACGCGGCCCGCGTCAGCGCCCTGCGCGGCGACCAGCTCGTCGATCGACACACCGTTGCCCAACGACTTCGACATCACTTGCCCGAACCGCTTCACCATCCCCTGGTTGAACAGGCGCATGAATGGCTCCGACACATTTAGCAAACCTGCGTCGTGCAGCACCTTTGTGAAAAAGCGCGAGTAGAGGAGGTGGAGGATTGCGTGCTCAACGCCGCCGGTGTACTGATCGACCGGCATCCAGTGGTTGGCCAGCTCGGGGTCGAAGGGACGCGTCGTCTCGTGAGGGCTCGCGTAGCGCAGGAAGTACCAGGACGAGTCGACGAAGGTGTCCATCGTGTCCGTCTCTCGACGCGCCTCCTGCCCGCATTTCGGACAGGTCGTCTTGATGAATGAAGGATTCTCGGCAAGCGGCTTGTATTCCTTCGGCAGCACGACCGGCAGGTCGGCGTAAGGCACCGGCACGATGCCGTCGGTCGGGCAGTAGACGATGGGGATCGGACATCCCCAGTACCGCTGGCGCGAGATGAGCCAGTCGCGCAACCGGTACTTCACCGCGTGCTTCCCCTTGCCCTCTCTCTCGAGCCACTCGATCACCCGCTCGATTCCCGCCTTCGAATCGAGCCCTGAAAACTCGCCGCTGTTGACCATCACGCCCGGCCCGGTGTAGGCCTCGGTCAGCGTGTCCGGCGGCTGGCCCTGCGGAGCGATCACCTCGCGAATGGGCAGGTTGTATGTCCTGGCAAATTCGAAGTCGCGCTCGTCGTGCGCCGGAACGGCCATGATCGCCCCGGTGCCGTATGTCATCAGCACGTAGTCGGCGACCCAGATGGGGATCTGTTCGCCGTTGACGGGGTTGATCGCAAAGCCGCCGGTCGCCACACCTGTCTTCGGACGCTCGGTCGACAGGCGGTCGATCTCGGTCGCCTTGCGCGCCTGCTCCACGTATTCCTTGACGCGCGCGCGGTGCTCGTCGGTCGTGATCCGCTCGACCAGGGGATGTTCCGGGGCCAGGACCATGAAGGTCGCTCCGAACAACGTGTCCGGGCGAGTCGTGTAGATGCGCACCACCTCGTTTTCGAGACCGACCACGGGGAAGTCGACCTCGGCTCCCTGGCTGCGGCCGATCCAGTTCGTCTGCATGACGCGCACCTTGTTCGGCCACTTGTCCAGCAGCACCATGTCGTCGAGCAGCCGGTCAGCGTAGTCGGTGATCTTCAGAAACCACTGTTCGAGGTCGCGCTTCTCGACCTCGACGTCCGGGTGCCTCCAGCATCTGCCGTTGATCACCTGCTCGTTGGCCAGCACCGTCTTGTCCACCGGACACCAGTTGACCGGGGCCATGGCGCGATAGGCCAGCCCGCGCTCGTAGAAAAGGAGAAACAGCCACTCAGTCCAGCGGTAGTAATCGGGCATGCAGCTGGTGACCTCGCGGTCCCAGTCGTACAGGATCCCCATCATCTTCAACTCGGCTTTTCCCTTCTCGATGTTGGCGAGCGTCCACGTTTCGGGATGCAGGTTGCCGCGCTTCATCGCCGCGTTCTCGGCGGGCAGGCCGAATGCGTCCCATCCAAACGGGTGAAGGACCTCGAAGCCCTGCATCCGTTTCATGCGGGCGAGCACGTCGCCCATCACATAGTTGCGTGCGTGCCCGACGGTGAGGTCGCCGGACGGATACGGGTACATGACGAGGTCGTAGTACTTCGGCTTCGGCGAGTTGTCGGACGCCTTCATGACGCCGCGCTCTTCCCACGTCTTCTGCCACTTGGGCTCAATCTCCTGTGGCACGTAGGAGCTACGGCGGGGCTTGGACTCCATGGGCTTTGAATTTTAGATGGGCGAGTTCGTGGCCCACGATCGCGGCGAGCACCAAAGCTGCTCCGGCGGCCTGCAGCGCCCCGAACCGCTGGCCTGCCAGGACGACGGCGGCGACGAGGGCCCAGGCCGGCTCGGTGGTCAGGATGAGGGCGGTCCGGCTCGCGCTGAGGTTCTGCTGCGCCCAGGTCTGGATGTAGAAAGCCAGCGCCGAGGCGAACACGCCGGTGATCACGATCGCGAACCAGACATTGGGACCTGGAGCTTGGAGTGACCACGATCCGGTCCCTGTGAAGATGAGCGCGCCGGCGCCCATCTGGACCATCGCGAGTGGCGCCGAGCGGAGGCCGGGCGACCATTTGCTGAGCAGGACGATGTGCAGCGCATAGAGGATCGCGCAGGCGACGGTGAGGAGGTCGCCGAGCCCAATGTTCGATGGTCCGCCGACGAGCATCACGGTGCCGGTCAGCGCGGCGGCGACGGCAATCCAGGTCCACCAGCGGAGGCTCGCGCCGAACAGGCGGTCGATCAACGGAGTGAAGACGACGAATAGGCCGGTGATCAGGCCGGAGTTGGCGGGACTCGTCATCGTCAGGCCGACGGTCTGCGTCCAGTAGCCGGCCGCGAGCACTGCGCCGGCGATGAGACCGACACGCAGCTCCCGACGTGTCGGCAGCCGGCGAACCAGCACCACCAGGACGAGAAACGCAAGGATGAAGCGGAGCTCGAGGAACGGCAGCGTCGGGTAGTGTTGGAGCGCGCCTTTGACAAGGACGAAGGTCCAGCCCCAGACGGCAGTGACCAGCAACAAGAAAAGGACGTAGATCAATGAAGCGTCTGTGGGCGCCTTGGCGCATGGAGTACATCGAGGGCGAGCAGAGGCCAGGCTGCCTGTTCTGCCGCGTGATCGCGGACCCGAATGACAAAGACGCCGAGCTGGTCGTGTGGCGCCCCGAAGGCGCGCTCGTGATGCTGAACAAGTTCCCTTACAACCCGGGTCACGCGCTGGTGGCTCCGATTGCTCACGTGCCGGGGCTCGAGGCGCTCGATGACGAGCAGACGACCTTTCTGATGCGGGCGGTTCGCCGTACAGTCGATGTGCTTCGAGGTGAGCTCAAGCCCGAGGGATTCAACCTCGGGGTCAACATTGGTCGAGCCGCGGGAGCGGGCATTCCGGACCACGTGCACTTTCACGTCGTGCCGCGCTGGAACGGCGACACGAACTTCATGCCGGTCATCGACGACGTGAAGGTCGTCAATGAGGCTTTGTCGCAGACCGCCGCGAAGTTGCGAGAGGCGTTCGCAAGAAGCTGACCTCGCCCCCGACGATGGTCGCCACGACGCGGCCTCGGTCGAGCACGGTCAGGTCGCACAACTTTCCTGGACGCAGCGAGCCAAGGTCCTTTTCCATGCCGACGGCGTAAGCGCCGTTGCTTGTGTAAGCGCGGCGGGCCGACGCTGTTGACACGGCGAGGTCGGGGTGCCAGTTCGATTTGCGGCGCCACGCCGTCGCCGCCTCGATTCCGGCGAGTGGGTCCGCAGTCTCGACCGGTGCGTCTGAGCCGAAGGCCAATCGCGCTCCCCCGCGCTCGAGCGCGCCCCAGGCATATGCCTGGGCTGTGACGCGCGGCCAGTACTCGTCGACCAGTTCGCGGTCCGCCACCGCGTGGATGGGCTGCATGGAGGCGATCACGCCGATGCGCGCGAAGCGCTTCATATCCTTAGGGTTCACGCACTGCGCGTGCTCGATGCGCGGCCGCCATTCTTGCCACGCGTCCTTGTGCGGGGCGAGCGCGTCGAGCGCCCGCCGCACAGCGCCGTCGCCGATCGCATGGAGACAGACGTTGAGCTCGGCGCGTGCACACCGCTGGATCATGTCTTTGAGGTCGGCCTGCGTCATTCGAGCCGTGCCGGTGCCGTCAAGCATCTCCGCAGTGCGGCTGCCCAGTGATCCGTCGAGGAATGCCTTGACGCCCCAGATCCGAAGCCATTCGTCGCCCCAGCCGGACTGGACACCCATCCGCTCTGCATGCGGTAGATCTTTGAGCGGGAGGTTGTAGGTGATGCGGATGGGCAGCCGGCCGCGTTGTCGCAGGCGCTGCCACGAGCCAAAGCCTTTGGCCGAGTCCATGGAATGGACCGCGGTTACACCGAGGGCGGCGAGGTCGGTGAGGACTTTTGCCATCGCTTCGTCCAGCTCTGCCTCGGTGGGAGGCGGCAGCAGGTCGGACACGAGTTGCATGGCGGTTTCGCGAAGGATCCCTGTAGGCTCGCCGCTCTTACTCCGATCGATATTGCCGCCAGGTGGGTCCTCGGTGGCACGGTCGATGCCGGCACGCTTCAGCGCCGAGGTGGAAACCCACGCCGAGTGCCCGTCCTTGCGTCGCAGGTAAGCCGGCCTTCCGCCGGCCGCCTCGTCGAGCTGTTTGCGAGTGGGAAAAGCCGCCTCCGGCCAGGCGTCGTTGTACCAGCCCGCCCCCCCCAGCCAGGCGTCCTGGGGCAGCTGCTCGGACCAGCTTTTGATTCGCGCCAGCGCTTCCTCGAGGTTTGCCGCCCCGGTGAGGTCGAGGGTCAGGTGGCGATCGGCGAGGCCTTCGAGATGGATGTGCGAGTCGATCACGCCGGGCCAGGCGCGGCCGGATAGGCGGATGATTCTTGCCTTGCGCCCTGCTGCCGAGCGGGCGGCATCGCCTACCGCGATGATTCTGCCGTCGACGCCGGCGGCGACCTCCGGCTCACATCCTGCGAACAGCGTGGCCTGGATCAAAGCCCGTAGGTCTTGGCGATGATCTCCTTCATGATCTCGTCCGTCCCGGCGCCGATCCGCGCCAGGCGGGCGTCGCGCCACGCGCGCTCGACAGGAAACTCGCTCATGTAGCCGTGCCCGCCCAGGATCTGGATCGCCTCATCGGCCACTTCACAAGCGACCTGAGTCGCGAGCAGCTTCGCCTGTGACACCTCGCGCACCGGGTATGCGCCCTCATCCCACTGCTTCGCGGTCTGGTAGACAAAGGATTGGACCGCAGCGATCTTCGTCCCCATGTCGACGAGCTTGTGCTTGATCACCTGGAACTGCGAGATCGGCTGGCCAAACGCCATCCGGTTCCGTGCGTACTCCATCGTGTACTCGAACACATGAGCGGCGCCGGCAATCGTTCCGGCAGCCGTGATCATTCGCTCGCCCTGGAGCTCCCACATCAGGTTCTTGAAGCCTTCCCCTTCCCCGCCGATCAGGTTGCCGACCGGCACACGGCAGTCTTCGAACAGCAGCTCGGCGGTGTCGGACGAGTGCATGCCGAGCTTCTTCAGCGTGCGGGTGACCTGGAATCCGGGCGTTCCCTTCTCGATCACGAGTAGGTTGAAGCCCGCGTGGCCGCGGTCTCGTTCGGCCTTCGTCACGACCAGCGCCCAGTGACAGCGGTCCCCGTTGGTAATGAAGATCTTGCGGCCGTTCACGACGTAGTCATTTCCGTCGCGGCGGGCCACCGTCGTGATCCCTGCCACGTCTGAGCCGGCGTCCGGCTCCGTGATGGCCAGCGCGGCGATCTGCTCGCCGCGGATCGCCGGGACGAGCCACTTCCGCTTCTGCTCTTCAGTGCCGAACTTGAAGACAGGCGGGGTGGCCATTTCCGTCTGGACCGACACAGCCATGCCGAGTCCCCCGCTGGCGACCTTGGCCATCTCCTCCGCCAGGACGACGGCGGAGAAGTAGTCCCCGCCCTGGCCTCCGTATTCGGGGGGATACCGCAGACCGAGGAATCCGAGCTCCCCGAACCTCTTGAAGATCGAGCTCGGGAAGGTCTTCTCCTCCCACTCCTCGAGGTATGGCTGGACCTCTTTCTCGAGGAACTTGTGTATGTGGAGCCGCAGCTCCTCGTGCGCGTCGTTGAAGTACATCGGGGTGAGTTTAGGCTCGAACGGAGCCCTGGCAGCTTCCGGTATGATTCCCGAGCCCGCGCTGGGCGGGCAACCCCCCTTTAAACATCAAAACGTGTCTGGGAGTTGGATTGGGCTCGGTAATCAAGAAGCGGCGCAAGAAGATGCGCAAGCACAAGCACAAGAAGATGCTTAAGAAGACCCGCTGGGCGCGGCGCGCTCACGCGTAGGATCTTTTCCTGATGGGCTGGTGGGTCTTAGTTGGCGTTGTCATTCTCGTCGTGCTGTGGCTGGTCTTCACCTACAACGGCCTTGTCACAGCCCGCAACCGGACCCAGGAAGCCTGGTCTGAGATCGACGTCGAGCTGAAGCGCCGGCACGACCTCATCCCGAACCTGGTCGCCACCGTGCAGGGCTATGTCGGCCACGAGCGCGGGACCCTCGAGGCGGTCACCAACGCCCGTGCCTCTGCCGTGGCGGCTGGCGCGACCGGCGACCCGGCCAAGATCGGGCAGGCCGAGAACATGCTGAGCCAGAGCCTGCGCAGCCTGTTCGCGACCACCGAGAACTATCCCGAGCTCAAGGCGATCTCGGCTTTCACCAGCCTCCAGGAGACTCTCACCGCCACCGAGGACAAGATCGAGTTCTCGCGCCGCTTCTACAACGGGAACGTGCGCGACTACAACATCAAGCTGCAGACCCTCCCTACCTCGCTCATCGCCGGAGCCCTGGGCTTCAAGCCGTTTGGGTTCTTCCAGGCCGACGAGGCCGACCGCGCGGTGCCGCAGGTCAACTTCGGCCCCACGTCGACCACTTCAGGCCCGCCTTCGCTGGGCTCCTCAGGCCCGCCCTCGCCTGGCCAGTCCGGGCCCCCGCCCGGCTAACCACCGGCGTTCGCCCAGTCCGCGGCAAAGCGCGCCGCATACGTCTCGACCGCGGCCGGATCGCCCGTCTCGATGTCCAGCTCGTGGTTCACCCCTAGCCCGCTTAGCGTCCAGTTCGCCGACCCAAGCACCAGGATGCCGTCGAACAATCCGATCTTGGCGTGGAGCTTCGCCTGGCGAGGAACCGGGTACCAGTGCACTTCCACGCCGCCCGCCCGAAGTACCTCGTATCCGTGCTGGTTGTACGGCTGGTGGGGGTCCAGCAGCACGCGAACCGTGGCGCCACGGCGATGCGCGTCGACTATCTCGGCGATGACTTCCGGATCGGTCAGCGTGTACACCTCGGCCAGGACCCGCTGGATCGCGTGGACGAGCGCGGAGATCAGCATCGAGCGGATCTCAGCGCCGGGCGCCGTTTGTGCGACTTCGCCAGCCACTGCGGCCAGCGGCGAAGGATGTCCACCGGCCATGCTCCAGTCCTGCTCGAAGATGCGAACCAGGCGATTGATGTCTACGGCCACTCGCGTTTCGAGGACGTAGTCGTGATTGCGATCGCTGTGGTTCCCCCAATTCATGCCGCCGACCGCGGCTTCCGCGTCGACGATCAAGAGCTTCACGTGGTCGATCTGGTGGCGGCGGTCGTCAACCGGGTAGACAAGCTCGGGAACGCGCAGTGAGTCGAGGACAGCTGTGGATTGGCGATTGACGGTCACCGTGGGATCGGTGATGACGCGCACGTTGACTCCTCGCCCTACCGCTTCGCCCAGCTCCCGGATGAGGTCCGCACGCTCGAACTCGTACATCTCGACCATCACGCGGACGCGCGCCGATGCGATGAGGTCTCTGACCAGACCGAAGATGCTCTCGTCCTGCCAGAGGCGCACCGGTTGGCGCGCGCCGCTAATGGCCAGGGATGGCACTGGATGGGCCGGGTTCGAGCAGCCCACGAGGCAGAGGGAGATCAGCAGGCAGACCACTCGAACCACAGCGCGGCGAAAACTACCGAAGCCAGAGCCAGACGAAAACCCTGGTTGTTAAGGCCGCCTTAGATCAGGTCGACCTTCATCCCCGGCCGCGCGCCCAGCAGCTTGTCCGCCCGGCCCTCTCGCACTGCGACCTCGAGGTACCCCATGCTCCCGATGTAGACGAATGGCTCCGTCGGCCGCCCGTCGGCGTAGGTCTTCGCCGTCGCGACAATGTCGTGGTTGTGAATTCGCATCCGTCGCGCGGGTGCTTTCACGTTCGTCACCAGGTTGCCGAAACCGTCAACCCACAGCACACGCGGCGAGCCGTTGTCGAGAGTCTTGGGCGGGTCCGTCGCAGGCCCAAGCGATTCGAGGGGAATGCCCGCCGCTAACGCGCCGGCCGCGGGCGCGAACACATCTCGCCCCTCGAAGGTGGGCGCTCCGTGCGGGCGGGGAGCCAACTCGACCGCGTCCTGGAGCCCAACCTCTTCGATGACGATCCCGAAAAGGCCGTTGTCTGGCCCGACGTAATAGCGCCCGCCGGCCCGGATCGCAAGGCGCCTCCGCGAAGTGCCAACGCCTGGGTCGACGACCACCAGGTGCACCGAGTCGGCGCCGAAGTGGCGCGTGCCGGCGAAGAGCATGAACGCCCCGGCCGAAACGTCGAACCTCGGTACCTCGTGGCTGACATCCACAAGCACTGCGTAGGGACACGCGGCCAGCACCATCGCCTTCATGGCCGCCACCAGCGGCGAACCCGAGCCGAAATCGGTGGTGAAAGTGACGAGCGGAGGTCGGGCTAGATCGCCCCGGCTACCAGTACCGGGTTTCTTTCCAGGGGTCGGCTTCGTCGTGATACCCACGTTGCTCCCAAAAACCGAGCCGGTTGCGATCCATGAACTCTAGCCCGCGGAGCCACTTGGCCGACTTCCAGAAGTATTTCGAGGGCACGAACAACCGAAGCGGCCAGCCATGATCTGGAGCGAGGTCCTGGCCGTTCCACGCGTAGCACAGGAGGTTTTCCTCCGCCTCCAGCACGCTAATCGGCACGGACGTCGTGTAGCCGTACTCCGAGTGCGCGGTGACGTATTTGGCTTCGGGTTTCGGCTTGACGCGATCCAGGATCTCGCGTATCGGCACGCCAGTCCATTTGTCACCCAGCCGGCTCCAACCTGTGACGCAGTGGATGTCCGCAACCACATCTTTCGAGGGCAGCGCCCGAAGCTCGCCGTAGTCGAGCGTCAGCTCGTGCTCGACGGCACCGAACACCTTGAAGTCCCACTTAGCAATGTCGGTGGTCGGCACCGGTCCGAAGTGCAGAAGTGGCCAGCGATCGGGAGCCGTGAGGGTCTGGCCGGGCGGAATTCGCGCCGGATCGACACCCTCCGGGAGCCGCTTGCCCTTGAACAAAAACGACATCTGGCGAGTATAGGAACGGACGGTCGGCGTCGGCTGTTCCCGCGTCGGGACTCGATCAGGGCCCGGGTATACTGGCCTTTCCCCTCAGCTCGAACACGACGTGGGTCCGTAGCTCAATTGGGAGAGCGCTTGAATCGCACTCAAGAGGTAAGGGGTTCGAATCCCCTCGGATCCACCATTTTCATCCGCCCTCGTAGGCTGCGGCGACCCGCTTGGGCACGACCATTCGCCACGCATCCAGCACGAGCTCTCGCATCTCGGTTTCGTCGATTGCCGCCAGGCGAACGAGGACCCAGTGGTAGCGAAGGTCTGAGCGATCCGGCTGCATGAACTTGTCCGGCGAACCACCCACCAGCCAGTCCCGCTCTTCCTTCGGAAATCCGAAGCCCATCACCGTTTCATCGCGAGAAAAGGAGACATAGACGATCCGGCCGACGCGGTACTTCACCCGGCCTCCCACCAACGCCTCCGTAGTACGTGGCAAGGTCATCGCGAACCGCCGCACTTCGTTTACGCCAACCACCAAGGTATCTTCGTGATTCGACCCCGCGCGTGCTATACACCCTTCGAACTGATTTGAGCAATCGCGTACGCAGCATGAATACGAAAGCGATCAGCGCAGCCTGGTCTCGATTCGAAACGGCGTGGATCGTGGCTATCAACGCCGTCCATCGGCGCGTCACTTTCCTTGCGCCGCGCGCGTTCAGAGCCATTGCTTCGACGAAGGCATACCTGATTGGAATCCCGCTCACTATCGCCATCCCGGTCGCGGGCGTCTTCCTGGGCCTGCGACTCGCCCACGACCCGCGGATCGCCAACAGCAAGAGTCCGCTGGTAGATGTGGTGGTCGCCGCAGGATTCTTCCTGATCTCCGTTTTCTTCACGTGCGTTCGATGGTTCGGTCCCCTGGGGGCGATCGCCATCGCGGTTTTCGTTGTATTCGCGATTCTTCTGCTGGTCGCGCGGCTGGTCGGCGCCAACGTGCTCGCCTTGTTCAGACGAGAGCCGAAACCCTCAGCCGTGCAGGAGGACTTGTAGCAGTGAGGAATCGCTTGCCGAGCGCCAGCGAAACCGCGGTGAAAACGATTCCGGGAGTCACACAGCGGTCGACGTTTTCGACAACACTCCTCGCGCAGCGAGAACAAGGAGCAGCGCCGGGACGATGAGGTAGGCGTTCCGGAGCCCCGTCACGTCCGAAAGTCGAGCCAGCACAAAAGGCGCCACGCCGATCGCCAGGCCCGAGGCAAGCGCCGCCCGGGCAGCGGCGCGATCCGGAGCGTGCGGCCAGACAGCCACCACCCGGCTGACGGTGGTGGGATAGAGAAGGGCGCACCCCAGACCGGCAACGAGCAGCCCGGCCGCCGCGAGCACGATGTTCGGCGCCGCCCAGAACAGGGCAAACCCTGCCGCCGCGACTCCGGTGCACGCGAGGATCAGCACCCGCCTCTCACCCAGCCGACGTGTGATCGGCGCTGCCAGGCCACGAGCCGTGGCCATGCCGACCAGGAAGAGCGACGCCAGCGCCGGCGCCTGCCCGATCGACGCGTGGTCCCAATCGATGAGGGCGGACGGCGCCCAGAAGATGAAGCAGAACTCGACACTCACCGCGACCAGCACGTCGAACCACGGGCCGAGCAGGGGCGCCGATCGGGAACTCCCCGAGTCCCTGACTAGAATCGGTGCCTCCGGCATCGCCAGCCGCCAGGCAGGCACGGTGAGAAGGGCGAGCGCCAGCAACGCCGGTCCTAGGTAGCCGATGCGCCACCCCAGACCGGACACGAGCGCTGCCGCCACCGCCAGCGGCGCGATGACCGACGCGGTGCTGGCCAGGGCGTTGGCCTCACCGACGGCCGCGGTCGGCGCCTGGGGATGCAGCGCGGCAAGAAGGGCCGGGCCAAGCTGCACCAGGACCGCCCCGCCCAGGCCGAGGAGCAGGGCGCCGAGCAGAGTCGCAACCCGGTTGGGAGTGGCGAGCAGCAGCCCGCCCAACATCATCCCCGCCATCGCGAGCCGGAGCGCCGCCGTCCGGCCGATCCGGCCCACCAGCGCCCCACCGCCGACGCCCACCACGACCAGGCCGGCCGCGAACAGGCTCGGGTAGAACGCCACGTCGCCACGGCTGACGTGCAGATCCCTCTGCAGCGGCTCCAGCACCCCACCCAGTCCGTTGAGCAGGAACGCCATGCAGCTGAACACTCCGTAGAGCAGCCATGTGGCTTGCCCTCGCGAGAGCCCGGCAGGTCGAGAGGTCAGCGGTCTAACGCTGAGATGTTAAGCGGCGCGAACCTCGAACACCGGATGCGTGACGCCTGACCCAATGGGGTCGTCAAGGATGTCTTTCGCCCCCAGCACGGATCCCAGCATCAACCGACCAAGCCCAAGAGGTATGGCCGCCACGAACGGGCCGAGTACATCCTTGAAGAAAGCCCCTCCCGCCTCAGGCGAGAGCTCGATTGCCCTCACCTTCTCTGTCCGGCGCCCTGCAGTGATCGTCGCCTCACCCGCCTCGCGGAGGTTGCGCACCCAGTTGGTCTCTCCGAACGTCCCGATCACCCATCGCTTGCCATCGATCTCGACCAGAGCGACGGGGGTCGTCCGGTCCAGTCCCGATTTCCGGCCGCGAACAGTAATGAGAGCATTCGGGCCCAGCGGAATTCCAACGCCAAGCATCCGCATCGCGATCGGGCTGAACCACCCGACAAAGCCGGGAACACGGGTCTTCGATTCGACGGCGCTCGCCATTGCTTTACCTCCTCAGTCTCCTCAATCAGATGATTGAGTGCTCAAAAGAGAATAGCACGCCCATCAATCAGTTGCTTGAACGCGCCGCCTTTTGCCCCGATACCCCCAGCCATCGTTCCAGCTGCCGCATCGCCTGGCCGGTTCGCGGCTCAGCGGTCATCGTGGGCAGCGTCATCGCGGTTAGCATGACGACCACGAGCGCAGCCACCCCATCGCTGTCCAGCTCGGGCCGAAGGTTGCCTTCCTTCACACCTCTGCGAATCAACCCACGCATTGTGGTGTGCCAGTTGTCATACATCTCAGCCATGAGCGACGCCATCGCCTTGTCCCTTGCGGAGCGCAGAGCCAGCTCCCCCATCACGCTGCCCAGCTCGGGTTCGTCGGCGAGCAGCTTGCGCACAGCGCGGAGGTGGTTCCGCAGCTGATCCCCGGGCGACCCGTGCGGAGCGAGGGTGGACCGGAAGCGCCCCATCGCGTGCTCCAGCACCCCTCGGATCAATGGCTCCTTGGTAGGAAAGTAATAGTGCAGCGTCGCTATGTTGACCCCGACCTCGGCTGCAACGTCTCTGGTCCGAAGGCCCTCGAAGCCATGCTCCGCGATCTGATTGAACGCGGCGAGCACCAGCTCCTGCCGCCGTTTCTCCTTGGTGGTCTCCATTCGACTAATTAAACGCTTGATGGAGAGAGGACCGGTCGCGGGCGCGCTACCCGCGACCGGTTATAGGGTCAGGTCAGCAGTCGCCGTCGCTTCCGAAGCAACCCTGGGTGACGATCAGCGTCACCGACGTAGTGTGAGAAAGGCTGCCGCTAGCTCCGGTGATGGTGAGTGCGTACGTCCCGATCGGACTGGTGTTCGCGAGCGCGACCGTGAGGGTCGAGCTCGCGGCGGTGGCCGGGGTCGGTGCGAAGGTGGCCGTGGCCCCCGCGGGTAGGCCGGTCACACTGAAATTGACTCCCCCGGCAAATCCGCCCGTCCTCGTGATGTTGACAACATACGTCGTGCTGGTTCCCTGCTTGATGGACCTGCTGGTGGGCGTAGCCGAGAGGCTGAAGTCACCCGCCGCCGGCGGGTTGACCACGAGGGTGACCGTCGTCGTGTGAGTTGGGACGTTGCCAGTACCTGTGATCGTGATCGTGTAGGTGTTCGTGGGCGTAGTGCTGGTGGTCGGTACGCTCAACGACGAGCTTGCCCCGGTGTTCGGGTTGGGCGTGAAAGTTCCCGTCAGCCCCGCCGGAGAGCTGCTCATGCTGAGCGTGACTCCACCGCCGAAGCCGCCGGAGCGCGCGACGTTGACTGTGTAGCTTCCGGCTGTGCCCTGCGTGACGGTCTGGCTGGCCGGAGTGGCCGAGAGGCTGAAGTCCGGCGTCGCCGGGGCATTGACCGTGAGGCTGGTGGTCGCGGTGCGGGTCGTCGGCACGCCCGTGCCTGTACCGGTGACGGTGATCGTGTATGGGCCCGTCCCCGTGCTCGGCGTAGTGGGCACTGTCAACGTCGAAGATGCCGCGGTGGTCTGGTTGGGCGAGAACGTGCCGCTCAAACCAGTAGGCGAGCTGCCAAAGCTCAACGACACCGCGCCGGTGAACCCACCCGTGCGCGTGATGTTGACCGTGTAGGTCGCCGAGGCGCCCTGCGTGACGGTCTGGCTGCTCGGAGTAACCGACAGGCTGAAGTCAGGTGTCGGTGCCGTGGCCGGGCAAGAAGGCAGCTTGAACGAGGCGATGCGGGTGCTCCAGTTGAACGAACCGCTCGCCTTCAGGTACTCATTGGCGTGGAAGAACGTGCAGTCGTCGGTTGGATCGACAGCCAGCGATGAGTAGTCACCCCAACGGGCCAGGCCGCCGGTTTGGGAACCGCCCCCATTGATGATCGTGTTCTCGCCCTGGGTCATGATGCCGGCCACGTCGGTCGCGAGGCGCCCCGTGTAGTGGATCTGAGGGCTGATGGTCGAGCTGGAAACGCTGTAACCCGCCGCGATGTTGCCAGCCTGGTCCATGTTGATGCTTCCCATCCACCGCCAGCTGGAGTCGGGCGCGTAAGTCCCCTCCTGGAAAAGCGTCAAGTTGCGAGCTGCGTCCGGCCGGAGCTCGTACCACCTCATTCCCGAGTGGAGCGAGGAACCCGAACCCACTTCGATCGTGTGGTTCACCACAAGCGCCTCGTGGTTGCCAAGGTTCCGATAGTTGAGGCGATACATCAACCGGTCGGCCAGGGATTCGAGAGGCGTCCCTCCTGCTCCCTGAGGAATGCAGTCGCCGCGAGGCTGGGCCGCGCACGAGTTCGTGTAAGTGGACACGGTCAAAAACGACGGACCGGTCATCGTCGTGCTGGCAGGCGTCGTCCAATCGACGTGGAACTTCCAGTACGCGATCCTGTTGGAGGTCGCGGGAGTGTCGAGCCCGAGCACGTAGTTCACCGCGCCGGCAGGTGGCAAGGTCGAACCGTTGGTCGTCGACGGGAGCATTCCGCCCCAGAGCGAGCCGGCGTTGAAGCACTGCTGGGTGGCAGCCGCGCCGGTCAGCATCTTGGTCCGGTCGTAAGCGCAGGTTGTTCCACCGGCAAACGTGTTGCCGTTGAACATGTTGAAGGTCACGTAGTAGCCGTCCGGCCAGATGCCGAACTTCGGGTAATCCGGGAAGTTCGAGTACGAGTACGAGTAGCGGTAGTACGCACCGGTGGGATCCGGAGTCTGCGAGATCGCGACGCAGTTCAGGTAGTGCGTCGTGGTCACGGCGAACTGGCTGATGAGCCACCGGTCCGCCATCGGGTCATACAGGGCGGTAGGGTCGCCGTCGTTGTCGATCTGGCATCCGCCACCGAACCCGCTCCATAAGGTGTTGATCGGCACCGGGCCGTATACCAGCCCACCCGTCTTGTTGAAGACCGCGAGATCGAGGTTCACGGTCTCGACGATGTGGTTCGGACCGACCGACGCGTTGGTGTCAGGCGGTGCACAGCACACGACATACGAGCCGAAGCCCTGGCCGACGCCATCGAAGTTGATCCCAGGCATGGGCGCGCTCGGGCTGGGTGCCGAGGGCGAGGCGGCCGCGCCTACCGCGGGCGCATTACCGTGCCGGATCGGCTTGGCGCCGCGATCGTTTCCGAGCGCCGACTCGAAGTTGTAGTTCGCCGGCTGCATGGAAGCAAGCGGCGGCGAGAGGTCCATATGGACAGGCGTCGGCGACACCGGGTAAGGAGTCGGGGCTGGATAGGGTGTTGGGGGTGGAGGCGCAGCGGCCGACGCGGCGACCGGCCCGGCCCCTAGCGCGCCGAAGGCGATGATCGCAGCCCCCAGGTACGTGGAGACACACCTACGAATTCCTTTCATCTCAATTTCCCCCGCGTGATGTTGAGTCAAGGACTCTGGCGAATTTCGGGCAGCTTAACACCGACCTTCGACGCTGTCCTGAAGGTGGTGTGAAAAGTTGTATGTCGGGCCCGAAAACTGGTGAGCCGGGGCGACTTCCGCCCCGGTCTCACGCAATTCGAAGGGGATAAAACCGAAAGTTCCTCTAGCGGACGGTGCTTGCGGTTTTAGGGGTACCGGTCGCGGGCTCCGCAGCCTCAGCCGGCTCCGCAGCCTCAGCCGGTTCTGCAGCCTCAGCCGGTTCTGCAGCCTCAGCCGACTCTGCAGCCTCCGCTGCCTTGGGTCCAGCTGGGCTCGGGCTCGGTGACGCCGCAAAGGCGACCGCCGACCCGGAAATGGCGCCCACTGCCAGCACGGCAGGGACTGCCAGGAACAACAACCTACGTTTGAAGTTGAGCATTAACTCACCTCCTTTCCGGCCAACCGCCGGGCATTTCAGCGCATTGGTGCGCCGATACGGGTCAGGATGCGGGCCGCTCCCAAACAGACCCTAAAACCAGACCGACGATGAGCTGAGAATCGGCTGAGTCGACAATGTGAGCCGGGGCGACTTCCGCCCCGGTCTCACTTACTTCGAAGATGCAGTTGGCGTCCTAGTGGATGCCTTCTTGCTGCGTGTCCGCCTGGGTGTTTGCTGAATCGGCATAGCCGCCGCCGGGCAGCGCCGGCTCGTTGGGCTCGGCCGTCTCAGGCGCCGTAGCGGACTCCGCCGGCTCCGCGGCTGCCACAGTCCCGGTTGGGCTCGGGCTGGGGTTCGCCGACGCAAAGCCGACTACGGATCCATACGACACCGCGGCGAGCGCCATGACCGCAGGAACGGTCAAGAACGCCACCTTGCTTTTGAATTTGATCATTTCACTGGACCTCCTTTCCGGCGTTTGGCCGGGGATTTCGGCGCACCTTCCGCGTCGATGAGCTCAGGTTGCGACGGGCCTTTGAACCAGCTCTAAACCACCGCTGGCATTCGCCTGTGAATCAGGAAGCGGCAAGGGCAAAAACAGAGAGACCCGCACGTTGCGGGCCTCTTTCGGTCGAACTGAGGAGACGGTTAGTGGATCCCTTCTTGCTGGGTGTTTGCGTTGGTGTTGTCCGCGTCGGCGTAACCGCCGCCAGGCAGCGCAGGCTCGTTCGCCTCCGCCTTGTCACCAGCCGCCTCCGCAGGCTCTGCTGCCTCGGACTGTGCTGGTGCCGGCGTCGGGTTCGCGGTCGAAAACGCGACCACCGAGCCGTAGGAAACAGCGGCGAATGCGAGGACCGCGGGAACGGCCAGCAGCGCCAACTTGCTCTTGAACTTGATCATTTGACTGCAACCTCCTCTCCGGCACCTCGCCGGGTACTTCGGCGCCCTTTCAGCACCGATAGGCCAAGGTTGGCGGCGGTCCATGAACACGCCCTAAAACCAGCCCGCGACGTGACCCCTTGCCTCGAAACCCCTGTATTTACGGGGGGCAAAACCGGGCAATTTGATGTCGACTCGGGAAGCTCCGAAGGCATATACCTCGTGCATCAATTCCGATGACATATACGTGGACGAGCCTTATCTGTCGATTCGATGGGACAGCGTCAACAACCTTGTGCACGCCGAATGGAGAGCGTTCGCCAACAGCGCGGAGTTCCGCGCGGGCCTCACCAAGGGAATCCAGGCGATTCGGGACCACCGGGCAGTCGCCTACGTCAGCGACTCGAGGAAGGTCAAGGTGATCGTCGACGAAGACCAGCGGTGGATCAAGGAGACCTGGCTGCCCCTCGCCACCAAGGCCGGGCTCAAGCGAATCGGGTTTGTGATCGCGGATACCGGGTTAGGCAGGTTGTGCGTGCAGGACGTCGCCAACCTGTGCGCCGACCACGGCCTGGCCTCGCGTACCTTCCCCACGCTGGAAGCCGCGAGGAAATTCGTCTCGGAGGTTCCGATCAGCGGCTGATGGTCAACGGTGCTCTCGAAGGAGACGTCTTCTACGATCGCCCCGGGGTGGCGGTCGTGACCTGGGACCAGGAGTCCCACGCCGTCTACATCGACTGGCGCTCCTGGGCGGACCCTGACGAGTTCGAGCTGCTGCTCGAGGCTGGGATCCGCGCTTTAGCGGAGCATCACGGGTCGCGATGCCTCGCCGACTGCAGAAACATGAAAGCGATCAACCCCGCCGATCAAGAGTTGATCGATCGCAACTGGTTCCCTCGTGCCCACGCTGCAGGGCTCAGGCGCATGGCCCTCGTGGTCCCGTACACCGGGCTGACCAGGATCCACATCGAGGACATGCTGGGCCAGCTCCCGGGCAGCGAGCTTCAGGTCGCCTACTTCGGGACCGTCGAGGACGCGACTGCATGGCTGACGGGCTCACTGATAATCGTGGACGGAGAGCTAGGCACCGATTGACCTGGTAACTCGTCGCCGCGTCGCCAGGACGGACCCCAACACTACAAGCACGAAACCGACCGCCATGGCGGCGGTGAACCGCTCGTTCAGCACGATCACGCCAAGTACCGCCGCGACCACGGGGTTTATGTAGGTGATCACCGTCGCGCGAACCGGGCCGATCTCGCCAACCAGCGCAAAGAAGAGAAGGAATCCGAGCGCCGAGCACACGACGGCCAGCACGGCTATAGAGGCGACCACCGAAACCGACGGCACTGACTGCGGCCACTCCAGCGCGGCAAACGGCGCGTACACGATGGCGCACGCCAAGAGCGCGATGGCGATCACACCCACCGATGGCAGCCCGCTCAGGTAGCGGTCGAGGATGGCCGGGCCTAGCGCGTAGCCGACAACCACGACCGCCATCTCGACCAGAGCCAGCGAGTTCGAGGCCTTGAGGTCGAACCCGACGATCGCGCCCACGCCCACCACTCCCAGCAGCAATCCCGAGATGCTCGCCAGGCCTAGATGCTCGCGGTTGCCGCCGGCTGTCGCGATCACCACTCCCACGAGCGGCACTGCCGCCACCAAAAGACCCGCCAGCGAGCTCGAGATGCTCTGCTCGGCGTGCGACATCAACACCCATGGAACGCCGACTTCGCAAGCAGCAAACGCGACCAGTGGCAGCCAGTGCTTCGCGAGGCCGCGCAGCTCACCGCGAAACAGGGCGATGGGCACCAGGATCAGCGCGGCCAGTGTGGTTCGCGTAAAGACCAGCACCAATGGCGAGATTTCGGTCACCGCTATGCGGATGAACAGGTACGAGATGCCCCAGATCACACTCATCGCGAGGAACAGCAGAAGGGCTCGGCGTGTCATGGGGAAGAAGAACCTTAGGTGATCCAGGAGGCTCAGCCGTTTCTGTATTAAAATGCTCACGAACAGATTCACGCGACTGCTGGTGTGGATGGGCCTTGCCGCGGTGGCGACCTACTTCATGGATCCCGAGCGCGGCGAGCAGCGCCGCAAGGGGCTCCGCAAGCAGGTCAACCAGATGCGGAAGAAGGGCAAGGAGATAAGCAAAAAGGCGAACCTCGCCTAAGGGCGCGAGTACCCCTCGTGCCACAGCTCGAACGCGAAAAGCGTCCACAGCTGCTTGCGATTGTCCCGCCGGCCTTCCAGGTGATCAGCGACGAGACGCGTCACCGCTGACGCGTCGAAAAGACCCTCATGCTTGATCCGCTCCGGCGACAGCACTGACAGCATCTGCTCCTTCAGCGGCCCACGAAACCAGTGCGCGACCGGGATTCCGAACCCCTTCTTAGGCCGGTTCAAAATCGATTCCGGCAGCAGCCCCCGCAGCGCGCTCTTCAAGAGGAACTTGGACCGCAGGCCCCGCAGCTTCATGTTCAGCGGCAGGTGGGTCGCGTACTCGACGAAGTCGTTGTTCAGCAGTGGCACCCGCCCCTCGAGCGACGCCATCATCGAGGCGCGGTCGAGCTTGACCAGGATGTCGTTCTCCAGATAGAGCCGCATGTCCATCATCAAGACCTGGTTCAGCGGGTCCGCATAACCGCCATCCACGTCCACCTCGTGCTGGACCTCCCGCGACAGCAGCGCCGACCTCTCTTCCGTGGCAAACGAGCCCATCCACCTCTGGTGCCGCTCCGCGACCGGATAACCCGCCCCACTCACAAACCGCTTGGCCCGAAAGTCGAAGCTCAAGTTGCCTCGCGACACCGGAAGGCGCCGGACCACCGGCTCCACCAGCCCCTCTCGCAACAATCGGGGCGCTCGCATGTAGTACCCCGCGAGGCGGTGCGCCTGCAGCGTCGGATACCCGGCGAACAGCTCGTCGCCTCCATCCCCTCCCAGCGCAACCTTCACGTGCCGCCGCGTGAACTCCGCCAGCAGGTACGTCGGGATGATCGATGCGTCGCCCAGCGGCTCGTCGAGCAGGCTCGGCAGCTTGGGAATCAAGCCGAGCAGCATGTCCGGCTCCAGAGTCAGCTCCCGATGCTCCGTGCCGAGGTGGCGCGCCACCTGCCGCGCGTAATCTGACTCGTCGAACGACCGGTCGGCGAAGCCCACCGAAAAGCTCTTCACCTCGCCCCCGAGCTCGGTCATCATCGCGGCCACGGCGCTCGAGTCGATTCCCCCGGACAAGAACACTCCCAGCGGCACGTCGCTGATCAGCTCCTTCCGCACCGACTCGCGCAGCACCGCGCGAAGGCGCTCACCTTCCTCCTCGAGATTCCGGTGCCCGTCGCCAACCCCAAGCTCCGGCGACCAGTAGCGCCGCAGCCGGTGGGCGCCATCCGCCACCGACCACGTCAGCGTGTGCGCGGGCTGCAGCTTGCTGATGCCCCGCACGATGCTTGCCGGCGAGGGCACGAACTCGTACGCGAGGTACTGGTCGAGCGCGGCGGGATCGATCCCGCGCCGCAGCGCCGGGTCGCGGAGCAGCGCCTTCAGCTCCGACGCGAACACGAGGCGCTTCCCATCGATCGCGTAATGAAGCGGCTTGATGCCCATCCGGTCACGGGCCAGCAAAACCGAACCGCGCCGCCGGTCGAGCAACGCAAACGCGAACATCCCGTTCAACCGCTCGACCATCTCCTCGCCCCACTGCTCGTAGCCGTGGACGAGGACCTCCGTGTCGGACTCCGTATTAAAGGTATGGCCGGCTGCGAGGAGCAGGTCGCGCAGCACGAGGTGGTTGTAGATCTCGCCGTTCTGGATCACCCAGACCGTCGAGTCCTCGTTGTGCATCGGCTGGTGCCCGCCCTCGATGTCGATGATCGACAGCCGCCGCATACCGAGCGTTACCCCGTCGAGCTGCGCAGTCCCCTCATCGTCCGGCCCGCGATGCACCATGGCCGAACACATCCGCTGGACCAGCTCTCGGCCGCCGGCAGGATCGCCGCCGGCGACTCCGCAGATCCCACACATAGATCCCCTCCCCCTTCAGGGGGAGGGTAGGGAGGGGGTGGCTGGAACTTGCATCAGTGGTGGACCGTCGGCCTTCCGTCCGTCGTGGCTTCCTTTCGGGGTGAGCGCTCGATGATCTCGCGCACCACGTAAGTCGTCTTGGCCTGCGACTCGTGATACGTGCGAATCGAAAGTTCCGCCAGCAGACCCATGAGGATGAACTGCACCCCGACGATGCCGAGAAACACCGCGAGCAGCAGCAGGGGGTTGTTGTGCGCGTACACATACGGCGGCAGGACTTTCTGCACGATCACGATCGCCGCAAAGACGAAAGCCAGCGCCCACAACCCAAACGCCGCGAAGCCGAAGAAGTAAATCGGCTTGGTGGAGTAGCTGCCCAGCAGCTTGACCGTGATCAGGTCGAGCAGGACACGCGCCGTTCGCGCCAGCGAGTACTTCGAACGGCCGTAAGTGCGCGGTCTGTGATTGACCGTCAGCTCGGTGATCCTGGCGCCGACCCACGACGCGTACACCGGGATGAACCGATGCATCTCGCCATAGAGCTTCACGTCCTGGATCACCTCGCGCTGGTATGCCTTGAGAGTGCAGCCGAAGTCGTTCAGCCGAACACCGGTGACCCGAGCGATGATCCAGTTCGCGATCTTCGACGGCAGCACCCGCACAGCATCATCGTGCCGATCCTTACGCCAACCGCTGACCACGTCGAAGCCCTCGTCGATCTTTTCCATCAGCCGGGGGATGTCATGTGGGTCGTTCTGCATGTCGCCGTCCATGAAGACCAGGATCTCGCCGCGGCTGTGATCGATCCCCGCCTGCACGGCGGCCGTCTGCCCGAAGTTCCGCCGGAAGCTCACCACCCTCACGTGCCGGTCGCGCGCCGCCAGCTGCCCGAGCCGCTCCGTGCTGCCATCGCGGCTCCCGTCGTCGATGTAGAGGACCTCATAGGAAAGGTCGAGCGTCTCGAGCACGCCCATGAGCTCCTCATGCATCGGCGCGATGCTCTCGAGCTCGTTGTAGACGAGCACGATCACCGACAGTCGCGGCGCGACCGACGCGGCTTGCCGAGTACGGGTGGCCATTGAGCGATTGTAGGTCGGCATGTTCACCTCCCCACCCTGTGGGGAGGTCGGGCCTATTCACCTCCCCACCCTGTGGGGAGGTCGGGCGCAGCTTGCTGCGCCCGGGTGGGGGAGGTGGAGCAGCGTTCAGCCGTCAAAATAAGTGATCAACTACCCTCCGACCACATGAGTGACGACGCCCGGCCCGTAGCCTGGTGGATCTTCCCCACCGTCCCTCTCGTCTCGGCCGCCATCGCCTTCGCCTGGATCCTGCGCGGCGAGCTGATGCGCCTGTACGGCATGACCGGCTCGGCCTGGGACTTCGCCTACGACCAGCAGGTCATCTGGAACGTCTCGGTCGGGCAGGGCTTCTACTCGAGCTTCGCCCGCGCGAACTTCCTCGGCATCCATTTCGAGCTCATCTTCGTGCTGCTGGCCGCTGTCGAAAAGCTGTGGCCCAACCCCGCGGTCCTGCTGATCTTTTCTTCAGCCGGCCTCGCCGCGACCGCGCCTGCGGGCTACCTCTTCTTCCGCTCCCTGTTTCCGGCCGACCGCCCCGCCTCGCCCTGGCTCGCGATCGCCCTGGCCACCCCCATCCCCTTCTGGGCCGCCATCCAGGAGGCGGGACGCGACTTCTTTCACCCCGAGAACATGGCCCTCGCCTTCGCACTGCTCGCCGGCTGGGCGGGCATCCGAGGACACCGCGTGGCGATGTGGGCGCTCTGCCTGCTGGTGCTCTCGTGCAAGGAGGACCAGGTCTACACGGTCGGGGTGATCGGGCTCCTCATGAGGTCGTATGGAGCGCCCGAGATCCGCAAGCACTGGCGGTTCGTCGTCTATCTCGCGGCTGCCTGGTTCCTCATCGGGACCGGCGTCGTCCAGCAGCATTTCCGCAACGGCGGCTACAGCGACTTCGTCTACTACCGCTGGCTGCTCGGCCTCGACCCTTCGATGCCGGCGACGGTCAACACCGTGCTCGGGGCGGCCTTCCATCCCGAAGCGCTCCTTGTCGTAGCCGGAGTGATCGTGAGCATGTTCCTGCTTCCCCTTGTCGCGCCGCGCTGGCTGCTCCTCGTCATCCCGCCCTACCTGGCCAACGTGCTCAGCGGGCACACGCCTCAAAACGTGCTGCATCTCCACTACGTGTTGCTCATGCTCTTTCCCCTCGTGGTCGCCGGAGGCGTCGGGGCACGCAAATTCCTGGAGATGCGTTCGATCGCGCCCGCCACCGCCGTGCTGGCGATGGTGCCCGTGTTCGTTCTCGCCTGGGGCACCGGCCGCTTCCCTCCGGCTCTTGGCGGCGACTCGAGCCTCTACCTGCATCCCAACACCGTTGCCGAGCTGCGGACCGCCACCTCGATGATCCCCGCCGACGCGCCCGTCAACGCCGACAACGGCCTCGCGGTCTGGCTCGCCAACCGCCACACCATCAACGACTTCCCCGACCGCCTCGACCCAAGCTGCTACGTGGTCATCGACCACATGCCGTACATCAGCGGGCCGACCCACCCGGCGGAGCGACAGGCCGCGCTCGACCAGCTGCCAACCAGCGGCCGGCGCCTCCTTTTCGACGACGGTAGATTCCAGGTTTGGAGCCCTGTAGGAGACTGAGCTATCCCCTCCGGCGCTTCGCGCCACCTCCCCGCATGGCGGGGAGGCCAGGCTTCCGTACTCTTTAGGGTCACCATGGCCGTCGCAACTTCGACCCGAGACCGCCTCGATCAGCTGTTCAAGCAGCGGATCGCGATCTTCGACGGGTCCATGGGCGTGATGCTTCAGCACCGCGGGCTCAGCGACGAGGACTTCCGCGGCGAACGCTTTCGCAACCACCCCAAGCCGCTTCGGAACAACAGCGACGTCCTCTGCCTGAGCCAGCCCGGCCTGGTCTTGCAGGTTCACCGCGACTACCTGGAAGCCGGGGCGGACATCGTCACCACCAACACGTTCACGGCGACGCGCGTCTCGCAGGCCGACTACGGCCTCGAGGACCTCGCCTACGAGATGAACCTCGAAGGCGCTCGGCTCGCGCGCAAAGCCGCGGACGAGTTCGAGGACCGATTCGTCGCCGGCTCACTAGGCCCGACGAACGTCACCCTCTCCCTGTCACCTCGCGTCGACGACCCGTCGTTTCGCGAAGTCACCTTCGACCAGCTGAAGGACGGATACGCGGAGGCCGCGCGAGGGCTGCGCGAGGGCGGCGCCGACTTCCTGCTCATCGAGACGATCTTCGACTCGCTCAATGGCAAGGCCGCGATCGCGGCCGTCAAAGAGGTCGCGCCTGAGATGCCTCTGTTCGTGTCGGTCACGATCGTCGACCGCAGCGGCCGCAACCTCTCCGGCCAGACCGTCGAGGCATGGTGGACGTCGGTCGAGCACGCCCAGCCGTTCGCCGCCGGCATAAACTGCTCGCTCGGCGCCTCCGAAATGCGCCCGTACATCGCGGCGCTTTCAAGGGTCGCTCCCGTCTACGTCACGTGCTACCCGAACGCCGGGCTCCCCAACGCGTTCGGCGGCTATGACGAGGAGCCTCCCACGACCAGCCGCCTGCTCAAGGAGTTCGCCGAGGCCGGTTACCTAAACGCCGCGGGCGGATGCTGTGGTACCGGGCCCGAACACATCCGGCAGATCAAAGCGGCCCTCGACGGCATCGCGACCCGGGAGGTCCCCAAGCGCGTCTCCCTCACGAGCTTCAGCGGCCTCGAGCCCTTCCAGATCACCAAGGATTCCGGGTTCGTGATGGTCGGCGAGCGCACCAACGTCACGGGCTCGATCCGCTTCCGCCGCCTCATCGAAGGCGGCGACTTCACCAGCGCGGTGCAGGTCGCTCTCGAGCAGGTCCGTGGCGGCGCCAACCTGCTCGACGTCAACATGGACGCCGATCTCCTCGACTCCGAGGCGGCGATGGTCCGCTTCCTCAACCTCATCGCGACCGAGCCCGAGATCGCGCGCATCCCCGTGATGGTCGACAGCTCCAAATGGACGGTCCTCGAAGCCGGCCTCAAGTGCCTGCAGGGCAAGGGCGTGTGCAACTCGATCAGCCTGAAGGGCGGCGAGGAGTCTTTCCTCGAGCAGGCCCGGCTGGTGCGCGAGTACGGAGCCGCCGCGGTCGTGATGGCCTTCGACGAGACCGGCCAGGCGGACACCTTCGAGCGCAAGGTCGAGATCTGCACCCGCGCGTACATGCTCCTCACCGAGAAGGCCGGCTTCCAGCCGGAGGACATCATCTTCGACCCCAACATCCTGCCCATCGCGACAGGCATCGAGGAGCACTCCGCCTACGCGAAGAACTTCATCGAGGCCACGCGCGAGATCAAGAAGCGCTTCCCGAGGGTGCACGTCTCGGGCGGAGTGTCGAACCTCTCCTTCTCTTTCCGCGGCAACGACCGAGTGCGCGAGGCGATCCACTCCGCGTTCCTCTACCACGCGATCAAGGCTGGCCTGGACATGGGCATCGTCAACGCCGGCCAGCTGGTGGTCTACGAAGACATCCCGAAGGACCTTCTCGAGCTGGTCGAAGACATCATCTTCGACCGAAGGCCCGACGCCACCGAGAGGCTCGTCGAGTTCGCCAAGTCGGTTTCCGGCGGGGGCACGAAGCGCGAGGTCGATCACAGGTGGCGCGAGGGCACCATCGAGGAACGGCTGGCCCACGCGGTGCTGCACGGCGAGGTTGAGTTCATCGAGGCCGACGCCGAGGAGGCCCGCCAGAAGTACAAGCAAGGACTGCTCGTCATCGAAGGGCCGCTGATGGACGGCATGAAGGTCGTCGGCGACCTGTTCGGCGCCGGCAAGATGTTCCTGCCGCAGGTGGTCAAGAGCGCCCGCGCGATGAAGCGCGCCGTGGCCTACCTCGAGCCCTTCATGCAGGCCGAGAAAGAAGCGTCGGGCAGCAAGAGCGTGCGCGGCAAGCTGGTGCTCGCCACTGTCAAAGGCGACGTACATGACATCGGCAAGAACATCGTCGGCGTCGTGCTCGCGTGCAACAACTACGAGGTCGTCGACCTCGGAGTCATGGTGCCCGTGGACAAGATCCTGGACACCGCGATCGAGCTGAAGGCCGATGTCGTGGGCCTTTCGGGTCTCATCACGCCGTCGCTCGACGAGATGGTCGTGGTCGCCAAGGAGATGACGCGGCGGCAGTTCACCATCCCGCTCCTCATCGGCGGCGCGACAACTTCCAAGCAGCACACCGCCGTTCGCATCGCTCCGGCGTACGACGGGTCGACCGTACACGTCCTCGACGCGTCGCGCGTCATCGGCGTGGTTTCCGACCTGCTCGACAAGGACCGCCGCCACACCTTCGACCGCGACAACCAGGCCCTCCAGGAGAAGCTGCGCACGCAGCACACGGCGACGCGGCGCGCCCTGCTCACGCTCGACGACGCCCGCAGCAAGCGCCAGCGCCTCGCTTTCGACGACCTGCCGAAGCCGCCATTTGTCGGCACGAAGGTCATCGAGCCGAAGATCTCGACGCTTCGCGAGTACATCGACTGGACCTTTTTCTTCACCGCCTGGGAGCTCAAGGGAAAGTTCCCGGCCATCCTCGACAGCCCGTCGCACGGCGCTGTGGCCCGCGAGCTGTTCGAGCACGCCAAAGAGCTGCTCGACGAGATCGAGGCCAAGAACTGGCTGCAGGCAAAAGGCGTGTACGGCTTCTGGCCGGCGCACGCGGAAGGCGACGACGTCATTCTCGAGAACGGAATCCGGTTCCCCATGCTCCGGCAGCAGGTCGACCACGGCGACTCCAAGCCTTATCTGTCTCTTGCCGACTTCATCTCGCAAAGAGGCGACCATCTCGGTGCCTTCGCCGTCACCGCCGGACTCGGAGTGGACGAGCTCGCAGGGCGCTTCCAGAAAGAGCACGACGACTACCGCGCGATCATGGTCAAGGCTCTCGCCGACCGCCTCGCGGAGGCTTTCGCCGAATACCTGCACGAGGTCGCGCGGAGAGATTGGTACGAGACCGGACCCAAGCTTTCCGGCGAGGAGCTGATCGGCGAGAAGTACCGCGGCATCCGCCCGGCCTTCGGCTACCCCGCGTGCCCCGACCACTCCGAGAAGCACAAGCTCTTCGACCTGCTCGACGCCCGCTCGATCGGCATGGACCTCACGGAGTCCGGCGCGATGACCCCGACCGCCGCCGTGGCCGGCCTCTACTTCGCCCACCCGCAGTCGCGCTACTTCATGGTCGGGAAGGTCGGCCGCGACCAGGTCGAGGACTACGCCCGCCGCAAGGACATGCCAGTCACGGAAGCGGAACGCTGGCTGCGTCCGATCCTGGGCTACGAAGAACAGGCTTAGGACCAGTCCGGTCCGCGCGCGGGAGGCCCGAACGTCACAGTCGGTGGAATGGTCAGCATCCGCCCATCGTCGCCCCGGACGATCTGCCAGTTGCCCTCATGCACCATCCAGTGATGCCGGTAGCAGAGCAAGGTGAGGTTGGGCGGCTGATTCGACCCGCCGCGAATCCAGTGCTTTAGATGGTGTCCGGAAGTCCAGCTCGCCGGCCGCTCGCAGCCCGGCCAGGTGCAGCCCTTGTCGCGGACGTTCAGGGCTTTCCGCGCAGGTCCCGAGATCGTCCGCTTCGCTCGCCCGACGTCGATGACCACCGATTTGGAGTCGAGCAGGATGCGGGTGAGCGAGCTGTCGCAGGCGAGGCGCTCCACGGTCTTCGAAGAAATCGGCAGCGAGGCGAACTCCAGGTCGGCCGCCGGCGCTCCGGGCAGGCCGAGCAGCGTCTCGAGCGTGGTGGTGACCTGAAGGTGAGTGCGCTGCGATCCCTGCTGCGGAATCCACCCGCTGTCCAGTCCATGGGCCGCGAGCTCAACTGCCGCATCTGCAAACCGCTTCTCGCGGCTACGGTCGTCATGCGCACCTGACTTTCGCGCCAGGGGCTCGAGAGCCGTGCGGAGGGTGGCACCACCCTCCGGGTCGAAGATTCCGTTGAGCAGAACGCTGCCGTCTTCGCAGGTGCTGATCCAGAGCTTGCGGTTCTCCACCAGCTCCTTCTGCTCCGCCTCATAACCGTCGCGGTCAGCGGAGTGCCGGTAGTGGTTGCAGATGAAATAGAACTTGCCCGCTGAGTTGTCTCGCGCTTTCTCGAGCAGCAAGGACTCATCGAACTTGCTTCCAACTGCGTTAGCTGTCCTGGCCATCGGCTTCACATGCGCGAAGCCAATCTCGCCGTTGGCAACCGCCTGAACACTCTCAGGCAAGCGATGAAGGTTCTTGCCGACCGCGATCAGGTCGGCCGCCGCGGTGCTCGTCAGCCGGCAGTTGAAGCGCATCCAGTCGATGGCCGTGGCATAGCCATGCTCGTCGAAATATTTGGTCGCCGCAAAACGCGCTGCCGCGTCAGCAGCACGGAGCAGCAAGAGATCGGCTTGATGGACCAGCTGCTTGACCTCCTCGGCCTCTGCCGCGCCCTCAACTGAACGCTCTTCAAATGCCAGCTGGGAGGCGCCTGGTGCCTGCACGTCTTGCGTCGCGAGCATAGAAATATCATACCAAACACATGTTCGATGTCAATGCTTTGAAGCGTAAATCTCCACTCAAATTCCGCCCCCATCCGACTCCCAAAACCCAACCCAACTCCCCGTTCCCAGTTCGTTCCTAGCCCCGCCCGACCACAAGTCCTGCCCACAACTCCCAAACCCCGCCCAACGACTTCTTCCCAGTCCTCAATGCCCCGGATGCTTATGCAAAGCCCTGTATACTCATGCATTCATGAGCGAAACGGTGAAGGCGGCGGTGGCTGGAGCCAACGGCTACGCAGGGATGACGCTCGTGAACCTCCTGGCCCGCCACCCCAAGGTCCAGCTCACCCAGCTAACTTCTCGCTCCTTCGCTGGAAAGCCCTACTCCGAAGTCTTCCCCCTACT
>DASRWV010000123.1:0-20306 GCA_035687505.1 Nitrosotalea sp. | reverse complement strand
CTGCCAACGACCGGGCTGAGCGTGATGCGGGTCGCGACCTCGTCGTAGAGGCGCACCACCGAAGGACGCAGACCGGACTGGATGCTCTTGCGCACCGCCTCGATGCCGTCCGCGACCGTCGGAAACGAGACCACCTCGAAGCGGCGTACGGCCGGCAGCGGCGTGATCTCGAGCCGCGCGCGCGTGATCACACCGAGGCTGCCCTCCGAGCCGATGAACAGCGGGGCGATGTCCGGACCGACCGCGTGTCGCGGAACCGGCAACGTGTCCACGATCTCGCCCGTGGGCGTGACCAGGCGGAGAGAGACCACGAGATCTTCGATCTTTCCGTATCGGGTCGAAAGCACCCCGGAGCCCCTCGCCGCCACGTAGCCGCCCACCGTCGCAAATTCGGCTGAGGCCGGGTAGTGGGGCAGCATCAAGCCCTTCTTGTTCAACTCGGCCTCGAGTCGTTTTCCGTTCACACCCGCTTCGGCCGTCACCGTCATCGATTGCTCGTCGATCTCGACGATGCGGTCCATCCCGGTCAGGTCGACTACGATCCCGCCCTGAGTGGGGATCGATGCGCCCTGCGTCCCGGAGCCGCCGCCCCACGGCACGACAGGCACCCGGTGGTGGTTGGCGAGGCGCACTACGGCGGCCACCTCTTCGTCGCTGTGAGGCTTGACGACAACGTCGGGCCTACCGAGGGGCGCACCCGCGGCACGAGCCGCGACTGCCTTCCAGTAGGTATCCGCCACGTACCGGTCGAGCTGTTCAGCTTCGGTCGAGACCTGGCTCGCCGGCATCGCCTGTCGCAGGTCTGCGAGAAGCTTCGAATCGGCTCCGGCCGATATGTTCGAGCTTCCAGGATGTTTCATTGAATCCACCATCTAAGAGCAGAAGCCTTCACAAATCGTCGGGCCCAGCCTAAGCGTACTTTCACTTCCTGTCAACGCAGGTTGCGGGATTTGATGAACGGGCTTGATGTGTTCAGGCTCGGACCAGGCCGGCGGTCTTTCCTGGCGCCACCTCTTTGAAGTCTGGCAGGCCCCGCAGCGCGTCTTCAGCTCCCGATGGCCCGTAGATGGCGAGGAGGGAGAGCGGTTCCCAACCCGTGTTGATCGTCGAGTGGAAAGCGCCGGTAGGAATGAAGACGGCCTGACCGGCCGCGACCGGAAAGGGCTTGCCGTCGTCGACCATCTGCTCGCCGTGGCCCGCGAGGATGTAGAGGATCTCGTCCGCGTCCGGATGGTTGTGGCGGGTGTGCCCCTTGCCCGGCAAGAGGACGACGTGAAGCATGCTCATTGCCGGGTTATCGGTGTTCGCCTTTGCGACCAGCGGCTTGATAAGGCCCCAATCAAAGGTCTGGGTCGGGATCGTCTTCGGGTCAACCAACTTCGACGGCATCTGTTCCTCCTTGCTGGTGAAGAGCCGGCTGGCTCAGCGGGTTGGGGATCCGCGCGTCAGCGACTTGAAGCGGCGCACCGTCTCCGTGATCGCAACTTCCGTGGGCAGTCGCTCCATGCTCGATGCGCCGAAGAAGCCGACTACGCCGTGAGTCTTTTCGAGCACGTAGGCTGCGTCCCCCGGCTCAGCGATGGGTCCTCCGTGACACAGCACCATCACGTCCGGGTTGATCGCCACCGCCGCGTCGCGCATCGCCTGGATGAGCGGCACGCAGTCATCGAGCGTCTTCGCGGTATGCGCGCCGATCGATCCTTTCGTGGTCAGCCCCATATGCGGGACGAGCACGTCAGCTCCCGCGCGCGTCATGGCCTCCGCCGATGGCACATCGAAGACGTAGGGAGCCGTGACGAGGCCACGGGCGGCGGCCAGGCGGATCATCTCCACCTCGAGGTCGTAGCCCATGCCTGTCTCTTCGAGATTGGCGCGGAAGGTCCCGTCAAACAGGCCGACGGTCGGGAAGTTCTGCACCCCGGAGAAGCCTGCCGCCTCGATGTCGCGCAGGAAGTTGTCCATCAGCCGGAACGGATCGGTTCCGCATACTCCGGCGAGAACCGGCGTGTGGTCAACCACGGGCAGAACCTCTCCGGCCATCTCCATCACTATCGCGTTGGCGTCGCCGTAAGGAAGGAGGCCGGCAAGAGACCCGCGCCCGGCCATCCGGTAGCGCCCGGAGTTGTAGATGATGATGAGGTCGGCACCGCCCCCCTCGGCGCACTTGGCGGACAGGCCGGTGCCCGCCCCGGCCCCGATCAGCACTCCGCCCGACTCGACTGTGGCGCGCAGCCGGCGCCTGGCCTCGTCGCTCTTCATCGCCTTGCCATCACGAATTCGTCGAGCCTGGCAGCCATGGCGTGGGCAAACTCGGGATCGTTGATGTGCGCGTCGATCTCGTGCATCTCAACGTTGGCGCCCATGTTCTTGCGCAGCGCGCCAAACAGCGCCTCGTCAGCTGCGGGATCGTAGAAGGGGCCGCCTTCGCCCGAAATCGCAGAGACACCCTTTAGAGGGATGAAGAAGGCCACCGGCCCGCGCGCCGCGGACAGCTTGTGGGCGATCTGGCGCCCGAGCTCTGCGCACTCGTCCGGTGTTGTCCGCATGAGCGTGACCGACGCATTGTGGACGTACAGGTTGCGTGACTCAAACCTGGGCGGCACTGTGTCCCGCGCTCCGAAGTTGACCATGTCGAGAGCGCCCACGGAAACCACCTGCGGCACGCCCAACTTGCCCGCCATCTCGAGGCGATGTGGCCCCGCCGAAAGGACGCCGCCCACCAGCTCGTCGCACAGCTCGGTGGTGGTGATGTCGAGCACCGCGGTCACGAAGCCCGCCTCGACCAGCGCCTCCATGGCGCGACCGCCAGTGCCCGTGGCGTGAAACGTCAGCACCTCGTAGCCACGCCGCTCGAGCTCTTCCCGCGCCGCCGTCACCGATGGAGTGGTGACCCCGAACATCGTGGCGGCGATCAGGGGGCGCTGCTCGCCGAGCTCGATAGGAGGCGCGTTCACCATCCCGGCCATGGCGGCCGCGGCATTGGCAAGGATTCGCCCCGATATCGAATTGATCCCCGCCACGTCGGTGACCGACGCCATCAAGGCGATGTCACTCGCCCCGATGTAATCGCGAGTGTCGCCGGCGGCCATGGTCGAAACCATCAGCTTCGGAACACCCACCGGAAGAGCGCGCATCGCCTTGGTTGCGATCGCGGTGTTCCCCGATCCGCCCGCGGCGAGCACACCGTCACATCGACCCTCGTCGTAGAGCTTCCGCACGACTATGGCCGCAGCGTCGGCCATCGCTGACACTGCCCGACCGCGATCGCGCGCTGCAGTAAGGGCGTTCAGGTCCACACCTGCCGCTTTCGCCACGTCATATCGGCTGATGTCGGGCGTGGCGAGAGGTGCGTCAAGCGTCCCCACGTCGACGAGGATGGTCTTGACTCCGCCCAGCGCGAGCCGGTCGCGCATGTACTGATACTCCGCGCCCTTGGTGTCCAGAGTGCCGACGAGGACAACAGTCTTCTCGCTCATCGCGCGTCTCCCAGGCAGGCCCGCTCGCCAGGCCTCTCGGGGCCAACATAACAGTTTCTTTCACCCAGGAGGCAAGGTCTTGACGAGTTTGCCGGGCGGATGTAACGTCGCCTGACAGGTTTTGATAGACCGGCCAGGAGGAGCGATGTCGTCATTTGGCTTGCCGACAGGCATTGGGCTGCGCTCGTTGGGCCCTCGACCTCTTGGCGGCGTGACACGTTGACGCGCAGTCGACTCGACCTGCGGATGGCGCCCCGCATCTTGCTCGCCTTGTTGGGCGTGGTCGTCGTCGCCTGGATCGCTTACAAGGGCGGGCAGAACGGCAGGCTTTTCTGGGTCGTCACGCTGAACGGGATCACGCTGGCCGCCCTGTTCTTCGTCGTTGCAGCCGGGTTCACACTGATCTTCGGGTTGATGCGGGTCGTCAACATGGCCCACGGCTCGCTGTATTTGCTCGCCGGCTACATCGCGTTCACGCTTCAGGCCAGCTGGTACGGGGTCAGCAGCAACCTGTTGAGCGGGAACCCCGCGACGGTGGTCGCCTGGGTCGTGCCTTTGGTGATAGCCACCGTGGTCATCGGTCTCGCCGGGGTGCTGATGCAGCAGGTGTTCCTGCGCTGGAACCAGGGCCAGGACCTACGCCAGGCGTTGATCACAATTGCCATCTCGGTGATCCTGGCGGACCAGATGGTCGCCCATTTCGGTGGAATCGCCGAGGCCATTCAGCCGCCCGCCGCGTGGCCGGAGAGCGTGACGCTCTTCGGTGTGCACTACGGATTCTTTCGCCTTGCGGTCGTCACCGGTGCGGCCATCGCGATCGGCGGCGTGCTCTTCCTGGTGATCAAGCGAACTCGGTTCGGGATGATCATCCGCGCAGGCGTGGACGACCGGTCGATGGTCTCGGCCCTTGGAGTGAACATCCAGGTTGTTTTCGCCGGAGCATTCTTCATCGGCGCGCTGCTTGCCGGGCTGGCTGGAGTTCTCGGCGGGACGATGCTCGCCGTACAGCCGGGGAATGACTCAGCGTTCCTGCTGGACTCGCTGATCGTGGTGATCATCGGTGGCATGGGGAGCCTCGGCGGGGCCGCGATCGGCTCACTCGCTCTGGGACTGGTCAGCTCTTACGCAAACGTCTACCTAAGCTTCGGGACAACCGATCTGACGAACTACTCGATCCTCCTCACGTTCATCCTCGTCGTGGCCATGCTCGCGGTCCGGCCGCTTGGCTTGTTCGGGCGACCCGCTTGAGGATCTCGACTTCCTTGGCTGCAGGCCGCCGCGGGAGGCTACCTGGATGGGTCGCGCTAGGCGTGCTGGTGCTCTTTCTCGCCGGCGCGCCTTCGATCTTCGACAGCTTCACCCTCAGCCAGATACTGACGAAGGCGCTGTGGCTTGGTATTGCCGCCGCCAGTCTCATCTTTCTCTCCAGTTACGGCGGCATGATCTCGCTCGGACAAACCGGGATCTACGCCGTCGCCGGCTTCACGATGGCGAACCTGGTCCATGCTGCAGGCGGCAGACATCTCGGCTGGGACCCCCTGGCCGCGACCGCTGCGGGTATCGCCGTCGCCACCCTGTTCGGTGTCCTCTGCGGCGCCATCGCCTCGCGGAGCTATGGCATCTACTTCTTGATGATCACGCTTGCCATCTCGGTGATCGTTTTCTATTTCTTTGCCCAGGTCACCACCCTTTCCGGGTACGGCGGAATCCGAAGCGTGACCCCGCCGGCGGTGATAGGAAACCCAGTGATCAATCCGCTCCCGCTCTACTACACCGCGCTGGCGGCGTCGGTTCTCATTTACGCGGGCATCCGGTATCTCGCGCGAACACCGTTCGGACTTGCCCTTCAGGGCATCCGCGACGATCCAGCACGCATGCAGGCGCTCGGTTTCAACGTGGCGCTCCACCGCACGCTTGCGTTCGGGGTGGGAGCGTTCATCGCCTCCATCGCGGGCATCCTGTCCGTCTGGTACACGACGCAGATCTCACCGGGTGGGATCAATGTGGCGCAGACCATCAACGTCCTCGTGATCGCGGTCATCGGTGGCCTCTACAGACTGGAGGGGGCGTGGATCGGCGCCGCGGTGTTCGCCACGATCGACAACTACTCCCGAGTGTGGATGCCAAATGTGGGCGACTGGCTCGGGCCTAGCCGATTCGAAACTGTTATCGGCCTGATCTTCCTGGTGATCGTCCTGGCGTCACCAGGTGGTTTGGTCGGCATTTGGGAAAGCGTGTGGGCCAGAAGGAATCGCGCCGGGCGCGGGCCTACACAGAGCTCCAGGAACCCGGCGCCTGAAACAGTCGACGCCGTTGTCGACCATCACGAAGCGGTGTAGTCAAGGAGGTGGATGGAGATATCAACAGTGGGCAGCTTCGGTGTCGAATCGCGTGTCCGACGTATTCGTGTTGTAAAGGAGAGGAATTTGCTTAGACCTCAACGTAATGTCGAATTTCGGCGGCTGCTTGCCACCGCCGTTCTAGGGCTTCTGGCGGTAACCGGGTGCACAAGCAACGCGACACCTTCCGCGAGCGTGATCAAGATCGGGATCCTGTCCGACTGCCAGGGAGACTTTGGCTCGTTCTACAACGACGACATCGGCGGCGCCCTGGCCGTGCTGGCCGCCCACTACGGGGGCAAGGCCAGCGGAGCGAAGCCCCAGGACGGGATGACCGGCGCCAAGATCGCCGGCAAGGACATCCAGATCGTAGGCATCGGCTGCTCAGACTCCACCGCGAACAAGGCGATCGACGAGACGCGGCGGTTGGTCGAACAGCTTGGTGCCGACATTTTGATCGGCCCCCTCTCCGGTGACGAGGGAGTCGCCGTGGCCAACTACGCCAAGACAAACCAGCCGAACAAGACCTTCATCAACGGCATCGCCGGCGCCCAGGAAGCGACCTTGAAGGTCCAGGCGCCGAACTTCTTCCGCTTCAACCCCGACGGGGCGCAGTGGTCGGCCGGGCTCGGCTCCTATGCGTACAACAAGCTCGGCTGGCGTACCGCCGCCGTAATTGGCGACGACTACGCATTTCCGTACACGTCGCTCGCAGGTTTCATTGCCGAGTTTTGCGCGATCGGCGGCAATGTGACCAAGCGCGTTTGGCCCCCTCTTGGCACGACGGACTACTCCTCGTTCGTCGCTCAGATGCCGACTAATGTCGATGGGACTTTCGTGGGCATTGGCGGCGCCGGGCTGATCACCTTCCTCAAGCAGTACCAGCAGGCCAACGGGACGATCAACAGCAAGAAAGTAATGGGCAACCTGTTCTGGATCGACCCGCAGTTGCTCAAGGCCATTGGAACTCCGCTCGTGGGCGCCGTGGCCGCCAACATGATCGCGGCCGATAGCACGTCGGCGCAAACCAAGGCCTACGTCCAGGAACTCTCCGTCTACCCCGACGTACAAAAGGACGCGGCCAGCGTCTTCACGCTCGGCTACTGGAACGCGATGACGGCGCTCGGCATGGCACTCACATCGGTCAACGGCGACATCTCAGGCAACCAGAAGGCGCTCCAGGCAGCCCTGGCCAAGGTCGTGATCGACGGCCCGTACGGCAAGGTCAGCCTCGACAAGAACCGCCAGGCGATTGCCGACAACTGGGTCACCCAGGTCACGGCGCCGCCAGCAGGCAGCAACGTGCCCGGCCTCAAGACCATCCTGCAGATCCCTGCGGTGGACCAGACATTTGGTGGCTTCTTCGACTCCTCTTCAACGCTCGACCGGACCAACCCGCCCTGCGTCAAGAAGACACCGCCGCCATGGGTAGGACACGAAATCCCGGTCAACTTCGGATGATGAGCCCATTACGCAAAGCGGTGTAACCGAGGCATCGCCCAACACCGAGTCCGCCGCGCCGATCCTCCACTTGCGGAGGGTCGGCAGGCGGTTCGGTGGCCTGCGCGCCGTCGCCGATGTGACCCTGGCCGTGAAACCAGGGGAGCGACGCGCCATTCTCGGCCCGAATGGAGCAGGGAAGACAACCTTGTTCAACCTGATTTCCGGCGAGTTCCCCCCGACGGAGGGCACCATCGAGCTGTTCGGCCGAGACGTGACTCACCAGCCCGCGCGCCTGCGCGCGCGTTCCGGGTTATCCCGAACTTTTCAGACCTCGCGACTACTGTTGGGACTGTCTGTCGAGGACAACCTCTACCTTGCCGTGCTCGGGGCACGGCGTGGACATCTCGTTCCGGTTCGCCTGCCGCGCCTCGAGCGCCAGATCAAAGAACGTGTGCGGGCGACGGCTGAGGCGATCGGCCTGGCCGGCCGGCTCGACACCCTGGTCCGCGAGCTATCGCATGGCGAGCAGCGGCAGCTCGAGGTGGGCATGGCGCAGGCATCGTCGCCAAAACTCATGATGCTCGACGAGCCTGCAGCCGGACTGTCGCCGGGCGAGCGGAACAGGTTGACAGAGCAGCTGCTTGCCCTGGATCCAGGAATGACCCTGATCTTGATCGAGCACGACATGGATGTCGCCTTGCGCGTCGCCCAGTGGGTGACCATGATGCACGACGGAAAAGTAGTGGCGGAGGGCAGCCCGGCGGACATCCGCGGCAATCAGATGGTTCACGACCTCTACACGGGCACGAGGTACAAACAGTGAGCGTCCCGGTACTCGAGGTCAGCGGCCTCAACGCGTTCTATGGCCGCGCCCACGTCCTGCAGGATGTAGCTTTTACGGTCGATGAGCGACCGGTATCGATCATCGGGCGCAACGGGATGGGGAAGTCCACGCTGTGCCAGGCCATCATGGGCATGCTCGCGTCCACGACCGGCTCCATCCGTTTCGGTGGACAGCAGCTCATGGGCCTGCCCCCGTACCGCATTGCGAGGCTCGGCCTGGGCTTCGTCCCGCAGGGGCGCCGGCTCTTTCCTTCCTTGTCGACCGACGAGCATCTGCAGATCATTCCTCGGAAAGGCAACGGAAGCTGGACTCCCAAACGCGTCTACGAGACCTTTCCCAAGCTGGCGGCGCGCAAGAACGTCGGCGCCGGTCAGCTCTCTGGAGGCGAGCAGCAGATGCTGGCAATTGGGCGGGCCCTGCTGACCAACCCGAAGCTGCTGATCATGGACGAGCCGTCCGAAGGCCTTGCGCCCATCATCGTCGAGAACGTCATCGACACCATCCGCAAGCTGGCCGCGCAGGGCGTGGGCCTGCTCGTGGTGGAGCAGAACCTGGGTGTTGCGACTGCCCTTGCCGACCGGCAGCTGATCATGGTCGCCGGGCGCATCGCCGCGGAGACCACCGCCCAGGAGCTGATTGGCGACATCGATGCCCAGCGACGCTACCTCGGAGTCGAGCCCCCGAGCGTGCGGCAGCCGTGATATTGCGCAGCCTGCAGCATGTCTCGTCGCCATACCCCGAAGGTGAGGCCGCCTCTGTGCGCCGGTTCTACGGCGAGATCCTCGGGCTTCGCGAGCAACCCACCCCATCGACCCTTGCCGGTATGAGTTTGGTGTGGTTCTCAGCCGGCGACGGCCTCGAGCTGCATTTCTTCCCGGGCGCGCAGCATGTCGAGTCGACCCGCCACTTCTGCTTTGACATCGATGACCTCGAGGAGACCCGACACCGCCTCGAAGAAGCGGGCCTGGCGCCCTACGACGACACGCCGATTCCCAACCGGCCGCGTTTCTTCTGTAGAGACCCGGTCGGCAACCTGGTCGAATTCACAAGGATCGAGGGGGACTATCGCAAATGACGCTCAAGACGAGTCTTGGCATCTGGGCGCTGGGGCCGATGATCACGCGCTTTGTTCCAGTGGGCTATCAGCCGCAGTGGACCACCGAGCCGATGATCGACAAGGTGAAGCGGGCGGTCGCGGGACTGGGCGACCTGATTGACGACTACGAGTTTCACTATCCATACGAGATCAATGAGGACAACGCCGAGGCGATCAAAGCCGCTCTCGGCGGGCACGGTATCTACTGCATCGCGACCGGCCTTCATCTCGATCCGCTTTTCGGCAGAGGCGGGCTGTGCTCGCCTGACGCATCGGTGCGAAAGGAGGCCGTCCGGCGCACGCTGGCCGCGGCCGACATGGCGGGTAAGCTGCGCGCGAACTTCATCATCTGGCCGGGAATCGAGGGCTACAACTATCCGTTCCAGACGCCCTACCGTGAGAGCTGGGCCTGGTTGGTGGAAGGCATCGGATTGGCGGCGCAACGGTGCAAGGAACACGGGATAAAGCTCTTCCTCGAGCACAAGAACTCGGAGCCCGCCATGAAGATCTTGATGCGCAATATCGGCATGACTCTGCACGTCATCCACAAGTTGCGCGCGCAGGGCCTCGACAACGTGCAGGTCAACATGGACTGGCAACACCTCCTGATGAACGGCGAAAACCTTGCCGAGTACGCGGCGATGCTGGCCGGAGAAGGGCTGCTCGGTCATCAACATTCGAACAGCGGCTGGGGCACGTTCGACGACGACAACATGGTCGGCGCGACCGCATTCATGGAGACGCTCGAGCTCGCGCTCGAGCTGCGCCGCGCGGGCTACGGCGACAAGGGCGAGCGTCTGGGCTTCGACCTGTACCCATACACGGAAGACGCGATCGCAGCAGTGAAGCGGAGCGTGCTGCAGTGGCGTTTTATCGACTCAGTCGCCGGACGGATCGATGACGCGGCGCTCCGCGAGGCGCAGTCGAGAAAAGACGCCATCCGTGCCTACGAGATCGTCTACAAAGCGTTGGGCGGGGAATAGCCGAGAACGTCCAGACAGGGACTCTCCCGCGATCCGAGCTCAAATCGAAGCGGATTGTTCGGGTTTTGGAGTGATGCCGATCCGCTTCGGCTGATCACTACCGCGGAGGATGTGTCGACTGCGCTCGCCGGCGCTCGTTGGAGCTGACGACCATCGTCAGGAGCCGCAGCATCTCCGCCCGCTCCTTCGAGTCGAGCGCTCCAACAAGTGTGCGAGTCATCTCATGCGTGCGAGGGATGAGGTGTTGCAGTGTGGTCACTCCTTTGGGAGTGAGCCGAATCGTCTTACGCCGCCCGTCGTTGGAATCGCGAGCGGCACTGATCAGTCCGCGAGCGCTGAGCCTCGCCACTACCTCCGCCATTGTCGAACGGTCGAGAGAGATGCGCTCACCTAGAGTGCGCTGGTCGATGGCGGGCTCGGCATAAAGCGCATTCAACGCCGCGAACTGCGGGGACGTGATGGTGTGCGAAACCTCGTGGTCCCAAAGCTGGTTCATCGCCTGTAGGGCCCTGCGAAGAACGTGGCCGGGGTGCAGCATCAGATCTTCAGAGGGGTGCTCCGGGGTCACCTGATCGCTTTCTCCTCTAACTGAACCGTGTGGAATTGACACGAGTCTCGCCCGCGCGTCTTCTTATTGTGCGGAGCAGGGGAGAGTCGCCGGATAGACCTTCGAGCGAGCTGGCGGTTGCGGGTACGTTTGACCTAGGCTTGGTCCCGGCTGGGCCTGCGCAACTGAATGAAGATCAAAACGCTACTCACCAGCAACGCCGGCACGTAAGCGGTGACGATCACCCAATTCAGGCCAAGGCCGTGGGTGAACACGCTGAAACGCATCGATTGAATGATTGCGTTCACTGTGTCAAGCGTTCCGACCGCGAGGAAAAGCCAGACCAATGCGATCGCAGCAGGCAGCCGATTACGTAGCGCAACCAATGCCACTAGAGCCAGCGCAGCCGTGGCCATATCGCCGTACCCGATCATCGTTCGAAACTCGAGAGGTACCGCAGCGTCGACAGCGCCTGGAGCCAAGATGGCCCCGCCGACTATGCGAAATACATGAATCCACACGAGCGGTACCAACGCCATCTCGCGCTGCAGCCTGGAGAGGCGGGGTACCCCATACCACCATGCGATCAGCGAGTAGGCGACAAGGCAGAAAGTGAATTGAATTCCAAAGAGAACAATCGGTGCCATAGCTTCTCCCTCGTCTACAAACTAGGTTTTGAAATTGGTGATGCGTATCAGGTCCGTACAGTCATGCACTGGCGAGACGTCGGTGAAAGGTCCGGTCGAGCAGAGGTGGGCGACGCCGTTGCTCTTCATAAGGTCGACGACAGTGTCGTTGGAAAATTTGCGAGCGCAGTCACCGATGCGAAACCATTCATCCTGTCCTGTGTAGTGCGTTCCGCCACCATCCAGCTTGACGACTACCCGTCCGACGGCGGCTGGGCATTTGCTCGTCGTCGACTGCTTGACGATGGTGCCTTCGAATTTGCCTGAACCGGTGCTTTTGATCTGTTGGACGCCGTTGTCTTCCCACGACCAGTAGCCTTCGATCGGCTGCGCGGCGGCTTGCCCGCAGGTTGGGCCGCACGCGGCGACAGAGAGCAGAACCGCCAGGACGGCCATGCCGGCGGACAGCCTCGGAGCAGCCACTGACGTCTCCAATCGCATCAGCGGAAATGATGCGACATACGTGGCGGCGTTCAAGCCTCAACGCGAAGTCAGCCGGAAGATGGTCGTCGCTCGGAAAACGTTGCCGGGTTCCAGGACAACAGAGTCGAACTCGGGATGGTGGAGGGCGTCCGGGTAGCCTTGCGGCTCGAGGCAGATCCCGGACCGTACGCCGTAGTGAGCGCCCAGCTTGCCCCTCGTCGGGGTCATGAAGTTGCCCGAATAGACCTGGAGGCATGGGCGTGTAGTCCAGACGTCCATGACCCGACCGCTGGCCGGATCTGAGAGGCGAGCGGCGAACGCCGGCTCTGTCCGCGCTCCCGACAGGACGTAGTTGTGGTCGTAACCGTGCGCGCCCGTCGATTCCAGCTCAGAGATGCGAGACCCGATCGCACGTGGCTTGCGGAAATCGAGCGCGGTCCCGTCGACCGCTTCAATCGCGCCGGTAGGGATGAGCTCGTCGTCGACGGCCGTGTAGGTGCCGGCCTGAACCTGCAGCTCATGTTCGAGAATCGTTCCGGCTCCACCTCCAGAGAGGTTCCAGTACGTGTGGTGGGTGAGGTTCACGGGCGTCGCTCGATCCGCCTGCGCCTCGTAGTCGATGAGCAGCTCGCCATGTGCCGTGAGGGTGTAGGTGACCATGGTGTCCAGCTGACCGGGATAGCCCTCTTCGAGATGGGGGCTGGAGTAGCGAAACACCACGCTTGATCCAAGCTCCGAGGGTTTCGGTTCGGCCGTCCAATCGACCTTGTCAAAGCTGCGAACCGCGCCGCCGTGAAGATGGTTGGACCGATCGTTCGCGGCAAGCCGGTAGGTCTGATCGCCGAGCGTGAACGAGGCTCCTCGAATTCGGTTTGCGACCCGGCCGATGGTGGTGCCGAAGTACAGGTGCGAGTGATCCGCGTATTCCTGGGCGGTGTCAAATCCGAGCACGATGTCAGCGAGGTTGCCCGCCCGGTCCGGAACATTCAGTGCCACCAGGCCGGCGCCGCGGCTGCTCAGCTGCGCCGAGATCCCGGAAGGCGCGACAAGCGAGAACCTATGGTCGTTGATCTGCTCCGGGGCACTGGGCACGCCGACGATTATCGAAGTCGAACGTAAGCAGGTCTACTACTTCTTCTTGGCGTGACGTTCGGCGTTGTGATGCTTCACAACCGTCGCCGCCGCGATCGCCTTGGCACGCTTGGTCGGCCGGCCCTGCTTCAGCTCGCTTTCCTTGATGTGCTCGTACATCCGCTGCTCTTTGGCGCTCACGCTCGGCAAGTGTTGCTTCTGCGGCATCGTAAATATCTCCTCTGCAACTTAAACGCATAGCTGGAGCGAAATCCTCCGTGGCAGAACGCCCGTCAGCTGACTAACGTGAGCAGCCGTGAAGTTCGTTGACCTGACCGCGAACCTGGACCAGATGGAGGCGACAAACAGCCGGAACGAGCTGGTTCGCATTCTGTCCGATGTGTACCGCGCCTGTTCGGTGGACGAGCTCGAGCCCATCACATACCTCATCCAGGGCCGGCTCGCACCGTTTTTCGAGCCGGTTGAGATCGGCCTTGGCGAGAGGCTGCTCATCGCCGCGATCGCAGTCGCCTACTCGGTTCCGAAGGAGGAGGTCATCAAGCTGAACCGCGAGACTGGCGACCTCGGCGTCACCGCCCAGCGCCTCGCGCCCGTCTCGCACCGCGAGTCGCCGTCGGTCGTCGAGGTGCACCAGCGCCTGTCCCAGATCGCCGTCGCAGGAGGCGCCGGCAGCCAGCAGGAGAAGCTCGATGGCTTCACCGGCCTCCTCGGCGACCTGGATTCCACCTCGGCAAAGCACCTGGTGCGAATCACCCTGGGCAAGATGCGCCTCGGAATCGGCGACCCGACTGTTCTCGATGCGCTTTCGTTCGCAAAGAGAAGAGACCGGTCCCTGCGACCCGTCCTGGAGGCGGCCTACAACCGGACCTCCGATCTCGGCCTGATCGCGCGGACGCTGTGGGACGCAGGTGAGACCGGGCTCGCGGCTTTGAAGGTCACCGCCGGCCACCCGCTGCGGCCGCAGCTCGCGGAGCGCCTTCCTAACCCAGAGGCGGTGATCAAGAAGCTTGGGATGGTCGGAGTCCAGCCGAAGTACGACGGCCTTCGTGTCCAGATCCACAAGAACGCGGGCGAGGTGAGCATCTTCTCGAGAAACCTCGAGTCGATGACGGAGATGTTCCCGGAGCTGGTCGCGGCGGCCTCCTCCCTTAACGTCGACCGCGTCATCCTCGATGGCGAGGCGATCGCCTATAACCCGGAGTCCGAGGAGTACGTCCCCTTCCAAGAAACCACTGCGCGCCGGCGCAAGGAGGGCATCCTGGAGTTGGCTGCTCGCGTACCGATGCGAGCGTTTGTCTTCGACGTGATGTTCCGCGACGGATCCGACCTCACGCCGCTGCCCTACGAGGAGCGCTTCGAGATCGTTCAGGAGCTGCTCGGCGAATCGGACACGCTGGTGCCCGCGCCGCTGATGAAAACTGATTCGGCGGAGGTGCTGACGCGGGAGCTGCTTGACAACATCAGCCGCGGCCTGGAAGGAGTCGTGGCCAAGCGACTCGACTCGCCCTACCAGGCCGGCGCTCGCAACTTCAACTGGGTGAAGCTGAAGCGGAACACGAGCGGCCAGCTCAATGACACCATCGACGTCGTCCTGCTGGGGTACTACAGGGGCAAAGGCAAGCGGGCAGAGTTCGGCACTGGCGCATTGCTCGCGGGCGTCTACGACAGCGACAAGGATGAGTTCGTGACCATCAGCAAGCTCGGCACCGGCCTTTCCGACCAGGGCTGGCGCGAGATCCACCAAAGGCTGGCCAGCCTCGAGGTCGCGGAGAAGCCGGCCCGAGTGAACTCCATGTTCGTCCCCGACGCTTGGCTGGAGCCGGCGATCGTCGTGGAGGTGCTGGCGGACGAGATCACGCCAAGCCCGCGTCATACGGCCGGCATGACCGCCGACCGGCCCGGGTTCGCGCTGCGTTTCCCGCGGATTGTTTCCTTGCGCACCGAGGACAAGAAGCCGGAGGACGCCACGAGCGTTCGCGAGATCCGTGAGATGTTCGAGCAGCAGCAGCGGCGGCCGGGCCCCGGGCAGCTTCGCTCAACGACCTAGCCCGCAATCCGCCGGCCACGGATAGTTGCGGTCGGCAGATTAGGCTAATGGTGGAAATGGGAACCAGGCTCGAAGGCAAGGTCTGTTTCATCACAGGCGCGGGGTCGGGGATTGGCCAGGCCAGCGCGCGACTCTTCGCCGGCGAGGGCGCTCGAGTGGTCGTGGCCGACATCGACCTCGAGGCCGCGCAGGCGACCGTCGATGAAATCGCCCACTCCGGCGGTGATTCTGTAGCCGAACGGGTCGATGTGACGGACGAGGGCTCAACGGTCGCTGTCGTGGGCCGCGTCGTGCAGCGCTTCGATCGGATCGACGTCCTGTTCAACAACGCGGGGATTGCCGGCGTCGGCGATGTGCTCGAGACCGAGCCCGACCTGTTCGACCGCGTGATGAGAGTGAACGTGCGAGGTGTTTACCTGATGAGCCGGGCGGTCGTTCCCCAGATGATCAAGCAGCGCTCGGGGTCGATCATCAACATGTCGTCGTGCATCGCGGAAATCGGTCTCGCTCGTCGGGTCTCATACGCCGCGTCAAAGGGTGCTGTCCTCTCGATGACGAAGTCGATGCAGGTAGACCTCGCTCAGTTTGGAATTCGAGTCAACGCCCTTCTGCCCGGGACCATCATGACCCCGTTTGTCGAGCGCTACCTCAAGGAGTCGTATGCCGACCCGGAGGAGGGAATGGCATCGATTCGCAAGCGCCAGCTCAGCAACGACCTCGGCCGGCCAGAGGACGTTGCGGGCGCCGCGCTCTATCTCGCGTCGGACGAGTCGAAGTTCGTGATGGCTTCCGGTCTGGTCATCGACGGTGGGGTGAGCGGCGCCAAGTAGCTTCGACGATGACCAAGAAGTGGACCGCCGAGGAAATCCCCGATCAGGGCGCACGCACAGCCATTGTCACGGGCGCCAACATCGGCCTTGGTCGCATCGTGGCGCGAGAGCTGGCCCGGCATGGCGCGAAGGTGATCCTCGCCAGTCGTGACAGTGCGAAGGGCACGGAAGCGGCAAGGGCCATCACAGCTGCATTTCCATCTTCCAACGTGGAGGCTGCACGGCTGGACCTTGCCGACCTCAGCTCGATACGAGCGTTCGCGGACCGCATCGGAGCCGGCAACGACCAAATCGACCTGCTGATCAACAACGCCGGAGTGATGGCTGCGCCGTACAAGCGGACGGTCGATGGCTTTGAGCTCCAGCTCGGGACCAATCATCTCGGGCATTTCGCGCTGACCGGCCTCTTGCTGCCGCTCCTGTACGAAAGGCCAGACGCTCGTGTTGTGACCGTCAGCAGCCAGAACCACAGGGGCGGGCAGATGAGGTTCGACGACCTGCAGGGCGAACGCCGGTACTCGCGATGGGGCGCCTACGCTCAGTCCAAGCTCGCCAACCTGCTTTTCGCTTTCGAGCTCGAAAGGCGGCTCAAGGCCGCTGGCTGGCGATTGATCAGCGTCGCGGCTCATCCCGGATATTCGGCGACCAATCTTCAGCTCAGCGGGCCCCCGCTCCACGAGCGCCTCCTGATGCGCCTGAGCAATCGACTTTTCGCGCAGTCGGCAGAGATGGGCGCTCTTCCTATCCTCTATGCGGCTACTGCTCCCGGATTGCAGGGCGGCTCGTACGTGGGACCCGATGGCCCCGGAGAAGCGCGAGGCCATCCTGTCCTCGTGCAAGCGACCGCGCGGGCTCATGACCAGGAGGACGCGCGGCGCCTTTGGGAAGCTTCGGAGAAGCTGACCGGTGTCAAGTACGACTTCCGGGCTCCGGCCGGGCGAGCGGTTTAGACGCTAGCCAGGTCGCCCAGGGAGTGCGCCATTGCGGGGTGGCGCGCACGACTTTCTCACGGCTAGCGAAGTTGCAAGCTCCACGTGATTTGACTCGAGCTGCTGGCCGGCGATGAGGCGGAGCAGCATGTTGACCGCCATCTTGCCGATTTCGACCAGCGGCTGGTGAATGGTTGTCAGCGCGGGCGACATCTGCGCGGTGTACATGACGTCGTCGAAGCCGATCACGCTCATCTGATCGGGGACCCGAATGTTGCGCTCGTAGAGGACCTGGTAGACGCCTGCCGCCTGCGCGTCGTTGCCGGCAAAGATCGCGGTGGGAGGATCCGCCTGATCGAGCAAATAACGGGTCTGTTTGACACCATCGCCCAGCAGGTAGCTGCCTTCGCAGATCAGAGCGGGATCGATTGGGATGCCCGCTCGCTCGAGCGCTTCGCGGTATCCGGCCAGGCGCGCGCGCGAAGTGGTGAGATGGAGTGGGAAGGTGATGATGCCGATCCGTCGATGTCCGAGGGAGATCAGGTACTCCGTGGCCGTGTAGCCCCCGAGCCAGATGGTTGATCCGATGGTGGGGAAGGCCGACGTTGGCTCGTTGCGATCACCGATCGCGACAAAAGGAATGCCCTGCGCCATCAAAGTATCGGCAAGGCCGATCTGCTCATAGGGGAGCAGGAGCAGCACGCCGTCGGTGGACTGGTCGAGCAGGCGGCGCAACCATAAACGCTGGCTCGCTTCTTTCTCATTGGTCGAGAAGACCACGAGACGGTAGCCGCTCTCCTCCAGCGCGTCCTGGATACCGTGCATGATGCCGACGTCATAGCCGCCCTCGAGGCGCATGATCACCAGGTCGATCAGGTAGCTCTGCCTTTTGCGGAGATGGCGGGCCGCGTGATTCTGCACATAGTCGTTTTGCTCGATCACCTGCCGGACACGAACGCGTGTCGAGGCGCCCACGCCGGGGAGCTCATTGAGCACCTTGGAGACAGTGGTCGTCGAGACTCCTGCTTCCTTGGCGATTTGCGCCATCGTCGAACGCTTAGCCGATCTCTCCCCCAAGGCGGAGCGCTCCCCCTTTCCTTTGAGTCAAAGGATTCGTCAATTTAGGTAAACGATACCTTGGTTCTGTCGCACGAAGTTGAAGTCGAAATCACTGGACACCCTTGACAAGTGGGATTTTCTATGTTTACCTCTGGCCCAGAACAGAGTAAACGTTACCCCGAAAGTTTGTTCGACTGGGCCGGCTCTTTTTTCAGGGAGGTTTTTGATGGGTACGGAGTCAACCTTTGGGTCTTCGGTCAGCCGGAGGAGCTTTTTGAAGGGCTCTGCCGTGCTGGTCGGGGCGAGCGCGCTCAGCTTCGAATCGTTTCTAGCCGCATGCAGCACAGGTTCCACATCGAGCGTCGCGACTGCGACGGTGAACTCGATGCCGCCCTCGAGCAATCCGGGGGCTCTGTACGTGTTCAAGCAGCTGGTCAAGCAGTTTGAGTCGACGCATGCGAACGAGAAGATCGTGGGCAAAGACGATCCCTACGATCCTACGACCTACTTCGCGAGGCTCGCCGCCGGTCAGCAGGAGGATGGTGTACAGAGTTACTTCACCGAGCCGCCTCTTCTGATTTCCAAGCACGGGGCAGCCGACATCACCAGCCTGGCGAATGGCTGGCCCCAGTTCAAGGACTACTCTCCAAGCATTGCTTCGATCGTGACCGATTCGTCCGGGAAGATCTACGGCATTCCCACGAACGGCTACACGCTGGGCATCCTCTACAACCGCAAGATGTTCACGGCGGCTGGACTTGACCCAGACGCGCCGCCGAAGACCTGGGACGACTTCCGCAGATATGCGAAAGCACTGACCAGCTCATCGGTATTCGGTTTCGCCGAAACCAGCACAGGCAACCAGGGCGGCTGGCACTTCACCAACTGGATGTACACGGCGGGCGGTGATATGCAATCCGCCGATGGGACGAAAGCGACCTTCAACAGCCCGAAGGGCGCAAGCGTGCTTCAGCTGCTCAAAGACATGCGCTTCACCGACAACTCCATTACCAAGGCGCAGGGTTTCACCCAGGACAAGACGCTTGAACTGCTGGCCACCAACAAGGTGGCGATGGTGGTGATGGCGCCCGACCAGTTGAACAACCTGCAGTCACAGTTCGGCGCGGACCTGAAGAACTTCGGCCTCGGTCCGATGCCGCAAAACGGGGGCAACTTCACCCTGACGGGCGGCAACGTGTGGATCTTCAATCCCAGGTCATCGCCGGATGTGCTCAAGGCCGCGTTTGACTTCGTCACCTATACGAACTTTGATCTGGGCGTGCTGGAAACCGCCACCGCACAGAGAGCCGCAAACGGACAGGCAGTCGGAGCACCGACCGCTCAGCTGTTCAAGGGCGACTTCCAATCGAAGCTCACCGCGCTGGATCGCAAATACGCCACTGTGCCACTCGACAACTACAAGACCTACATCAACTCGACGTCTGGCCTGCGTCCCGAACCCCGCAATCAGGCGCAGAAGATGTTCGCCGCGCTCGACCCCTGCGTGCAAGCGGTGCTGACCAGCGCGAGCGCTGACCCGCAGGCACTTCTGGACGCGGCGGCCAAAGGGTTCCAGCAGGTACTCGACTCCACGAAACCGTAACCGCGGTTCTGACCAGTGCGAACACGCTATTCCTTCCCCAGGCGCCGGCCGTTCGCGAGGGCAGCTTTTGTCCTCGCGGCGGCTGCGCTCGCGACCACCGCATCCGGCATCTCGAGCGCGGGGTTTGCGCAAGCCGCCCCGCGCGAGACCATCGCCGCGATCTCCCCGTCGCTCGTTGCAGGCCGCGGTGCTGAGCTCGGTATCGTCGAGCAGGAGGCCGAGAACGCCGCGACCAACGGCACGATCCTCCCGTTCAGCACGTCGGCCTACACGCTGGCGGGCGAGGCGTCGGGCCGGCAAGCCGTAAGCCTGGCGCCCGGACAGTACGTCGCCTTCACTCTGACCAGGCCGGCGAACGCGATCACGATCCGCTACTCGATCCCCGACGCCCCGACCGGCGGCGGAATCGATGCTCCGTTGATCGTGGGCGTCGGCGAGAACAGCGATGGGAACGCGAATGGCCAAGGGAACGCGCAGCAGAAGACGATCACGCTCACGTCGAAGTACTCGTATCTCTACAACCAGTATCCGTTCACGAACGACCCGACCGCGGGCTTGCTGCACCCGGACTGGTGGATCACCGAGTGCTCGTGCGTACCCGCATACACATTTCCGCCGCCGCCGCCCATCACGAAGCCATTCCGACCCATGCACTTCTACGACGAGCAGCGCGTGCCTCTCAACCACACCTACAAGGCCGGAGAGGTCGTCCGCCTGACCGTGCCGGCAAGTTCGAACGCAGCCTGGACGGTCATCGATCTGGTCGACTTCCAGGACGTCGCCCGGCCCGCGCGTCAGCCGGAGAACTCAGTCTCCGTCACGGACTTCGGCGCCGACCCCCGTGGCATTCGCGACTCCGCGGATGCGTTCGACCTCGCGATTCGCGAAGCGAAGGACTCAGGCGAGACC
>DASRWV010000122.1:0-3916 GCA_035687505.1 Nitrosotalea sp. | reverse complement strand
GGGCGAGCCAGGGGCGTCTTCCCTGATCACGATCGACGCGCCGTCGGCGTGGAACAGCGCGACCATCCGTGACAGGGACTCCGCGAAGATGCGCTCGCGGTCGGTGACGCCGACGACCGCGTCGGCGACCTCGTTCACCGTGCGGACCTCGGCCAGGTACTCCTGCTGTGCGCGCTCACGTTCGCTGAGTGAGCGGGCCATCGTGTCGAAGGCGCGCTCCAGAGTTCCGATCTCGTGCTGCGAGCGCTGGCGGATGCGCACGCCAAGGTCGCCCGCCTCGATCTGCTGCGCGGCGGCGGCGAGGTCCTCGAGCGGCCTGGTCATGGCCGTGGCCGACCGATATGCGAAGAACGTGACGAGCGCGATGAGGCTCGCGGCGAGGACGAACATGATCACCAGCAGCGTGCGCTGCGAGGTGCTCAGCGCGTCGAGCGGCAGCAACACCGCGAGAACGCCGAGATTGGCCCGTTGCCCGACGACCTGGAAGATGCCGTAGTAATTGGCGCTACCGATCTTCACGTCCTGGGCGAAGATGTCGCGTGGCGCGCCGTCGACCTGCGCAAGCGTCGGGAACACCGCGTCGTCCGGTATCGGCGTCGTGAACGCGCGCACCTTGCCGTTCCAAATGAGCGCGACCTGCGCGTCGCTCTTGGTGTTGATGGTCTTCAGGTAGTCGTTACCGAGGATCGTGCCGACCTCGAGGAAGCCGATCTTCTCGCCGTCCTTGCCGCGGATCTCCCAGATCGCGCGGATCACCAGACCATGCGTCGGTTCGTCGGTCAGGACCCAGGATTGCTGCACGCTAGCCTTGGCGTCCGTGACCAGCTGCGGAAGGAGCGTCTCTCCGGGGACGAAGTCCTGCGCGCCCGCGACGAGGCGGCCGTTGTTATCGGCCACGCTCATGAAGCTGACGCTGAGACGCGACTTCTGTGGAAGGAGGAATGCCTCCAGTCCTTGACGGTCCTGCGCCTCCGCCAGCTCGCGGGTCGTCGGCAGACCGGCGATGAGCGAGGCCGCGCGCAAGGCGAGCGACGCCTGATCCTGGATGTTGTTCTTCGCGGCGACGGCGACAACGTTCGCCTCATCCTCGAACTGCTTCGAGACCAGATCGTTGGACTCGTACAGCGCGACGGCCGCAAGCACCACGAGGGCGCCAACGGCCACCGCCACCGTCCGACCGACGAGCGCGCGAAGCAGGCTCGGCGCAAAGAGCTGCTTGAGGAATCTCACGAAGACGGCCCTAGAGACCAGCCAGGATCTTCTGCCCTTCGGGTCCCTTCACGAAGTCGATGAAAGCCTTGATCGTCGGCTTCACTTTTGCCGGCTCCGTGTTGTACACGAAGAACAGGGGGCGCCGGATCGGGTAGCTGCCGTTCGAGAGCGCCTCACGGGTCGCGGCGATGTTGTCGATCGTGAGCAGCCTCACGTCAGCGGTGCTGAACGCCTTCGCGTTCATCGTCATCATCCCGATCGAATCCTTGAACGAGCCGAGCGCCTTCAGGGTCTCGTCGATCTGGAACACCTCGACCGCGTCCTTCGCATAGACCGGCTTGGTCGAGCCGAAGAAGTACGACTCGAACGCCGAGCGCGTCGAGGACTCGGGCTCGCGCAGCAGTACGCGGATCTTGCCCGGGGTGCCGCCGACGTCCTTCCAGTCCGTGATCCGCCCGCTGAAGATCTTCGCGACCTGATCCTTGGTCAGCGCCTTGACCGGGCTGGATACGTTGACGCCGACGCCGGTGCCGGAGGCGCCGATCGACACGCTTTCGACGGTGCCCTTCTCGGGCGCCTTGAGATCGCGGCTGATGAAGCCCAGGTCCACCGTATTGTTGACGGTCAGTGACACGCCGGCGTCCGAGCCGACGTCGTCGAATCCTTGCCAGAGCACCGTGGGATGTGCGGTGCTGAAGCTGGTGGTCAGGGCCTTGACGGCGTCGAGCGCCCCGCCACCGCCCTCCGTCACGAACGTCCCGGCAAGCGGATCCTCGGTCGGCTGCGCGATCGGGCCGGCGCCACCGCAGCTCACCGCCAGGAGAGCCACGAGCACAACGGAAAGGCCTCTATTCAGGAGCGTCACCCAGGTCAGCCCTCCAAGCCGGACCGTGCCGGTAAGCCAATTAGCGGAAGTGTGGCTGCGCTAACTGGCCTGTCTATCCCTCTAACGGGGAGGAGGGCCGTCGAAACGGCCTGATTAGGGCCTATACGTCCTTTGGCGTAGCCGCTGGGCGGGCGCGTTTGGGCGGCAGGCGGTGCAGCAGGCGCTCCGACGAGGCGGTGATCTCCGCGACCGCCGCATCGAAAGCGAGCGCGTTTGCGGGCGCGGGAGCCCTGAATCCGCTGATCTTGCGGACGAACTGCAGCGCCGCCGCCCGGACCTCCGCGTCGGTCGCGGGAGCGGTACCGCGCAGCGTCTTGATGCTTCGACACATACACGAGAACGATACGGCCACCGGGCGTTGGGCGGGACTCTCGTTAGACAGCATGGAGCGGCCGGCGCCCATCCATAACCTCGTGGATTGACCGCGCTCGGCGCGCGGTGAGAGCCACATATGGAGGAACACCGGCCATGTCAGAGGATAGGACGCTCACGTACGTCGGGATGGACGTGCACCAGGACACCATCGCGGTCGCGGTGCTGCGACCGGATGGACGCATCGACGAGGACACGCTGCCGGCCACGCCGCTGGCGGTGCGCCGCTTCTTCTCGCGCTTTCCCGAGCGCGCATCGCTGCGCACGTGCTATGAGGCCGGGCCCACGGGGTACGAGCTGCAGCGTCAGCTCAGCGAGCTGAGCGTCGAGTGCGTCGTGATCGCGCCCGCGCTGACGCCACGCCGGGCCGGTCGACGCGTGAAGACCGACCGCCGCGACGCGCGCTCCCTCGCCGGGCTGCACCGCGCCGGGCAGCTCACCGCGGTGCGCGTGCCCGGACCCGAGCAGGAGGCGGTGCGCGACCTGGTGCGCACACGCGAGGATCTCACCGAGGACATCCTGCGCGCGCGTCATCGCCTCTCGAAGTTTCTGCTGCGCCACGGCCGGGTGTACCGCGAGGGCAAGAAGAAGTGGACCGCGCGCCACGACGCCTGGGTCCGCCGCCAGCGCTTCGAGATCGCGCGGCTCGAAGGTCTGGTGGGCCATCACCTCGCCGCGATTGAGGCCCGCCTGCGTCAGCGCGAGCTCATCGACGCCGAGATCGAGCTGGTCGCGCAGAGCGAGTCGTACGCGCCGCTGGTACACCGCCTGTGTTGCCTGCGCGGCATCAAGACCCTCGCGGCGCTCACGCTCTTGGTCGAGGTCGGCGACTTTCGGCGCTTTCGGTCGGCCGCGGCGTTCATGGCTTTCACCGGACTGGTGCCCAGCGAGGACTCCTCGGGCGAGCGGCGCAGCCAGGGTGCGATCACCAAGACCGGCAACGCGCACCTGCGGCGCATCCTGGTCGAGGCCGCCTTCGCGTACCGCAGCCGGCCGGCGACGGGCAACCTCTGGCGCAAGCGTGTCGCCGGCGCGCCGCCCGAGCTGGTCGCCTACGCGCACGCCGCACAGCAGCGTCTGCACGCCAAGTACTGGCGCCTGGTGCGCCGCGAGAAGCGTGGCAGCGTCGCCAGCGTGGCCGTCGCGCGCGAGCTCGCGGGATTCGTCTGGGGCGTCATGACCGAGCGCTGGGCGGACCCGCGCTAAGGGTCCGGGGCAAGAGGGAGCAGGTGGGCGTCATTCCGGAAGGGATCCTCGAGGATGCTTTGCGGTCAGGCGCACCGCGCCGAACCCGCGCGACTAGAGCGAGGCGGCCTCCGGCGTACCACTGCCATGCGGTTCGAATCCGCGAATATCAGCGTGGTCGATCGCCGCTGCCACGTGCCCACCTGCTCCCACATGCCACCGGACCCCCATTTGCTTGACAGGCCGCTCCATATCAGCATC
>DASRWV010000121.1:0-13617 GCA_035687505.1 Nitrosotalea sp. | reverse complement strand
CGCCCAAACACGATTGTCCTGATCACGATCTGGCTGTGGGCGGCGGTCACCCCACTGGCCGGTCTGATCTCAAACACGGTGCTGTTGATCGCCGCGCTTGCATCCATCTCATTCATGGGCGCTGTCTGGAACATCGCCGGCAACACGATCTACTTTCGGCTCGTCCCCGACCGCCTGATTGGACGTGTCTCAAGCGTTGGCTCAATGACAGGGTTCGGCGCACTCCCCGTCGGCGCTCTCGCAGCCGGCCTGATGGTCCAGGCCTTTGGTCCCACAACGGCCGGGCTTATGGCTGGAGCCCTCATGCTCGTGCTGGCTGCCGTCACCACCGCAGTGCCCAGCGTGCGCAGAGGTCCTGCGGTCTAGTCCACGCTGAGCGTGAAGTTCTTCCCCTCCCAGCCCGTCATGTAATGTGCGGTCCAGGAGAACTGAGAGCCGGGCGCGAGCTTGTTGCATGGGATCTCCGCGATCCACACCCCGAGTGTCGTGTCGGCGGCCTCGACCTCTGCGAACGTCTCCCAGGCGTCGAACGTGTAGTGCACCGCTCCGGGACGCGGAAGCTGCACACGTAAGCGCCGGCCCGCGACAAGGCGCGTGATCTGGTGCCTGTGCGACCAGACGAAAGCGGGCTCTTGCATCGGCCCTTCGGTGTAGCGACGCCGCGCGGGCATCACGATGTCGGGGAATCCCGCGAGGGCGACCGTGACGAGTAGCTCGATGTATTCGGCATGCGCCCATCCAAGCGGCGTGGCCGAACCGGTCGGGCGGCCCAAAAACAGTCCACGTTCCGGAATGTCAGGCGCGTCCCAAACCTGTTCGGGCAGCATCAGGCCCTGGCCGGCGAATCCCTCCAATGTGCGCACTAGCTCGGCCGCGGGAAGCCCCATCGAGAAAAAGTGGCGCGCGCGCTCGCCGGTCAAGACCGGCCACGGCCGTCCGCGCCCGCTGCCGTCCCACGGCGATCCGTCCTCATGCTCGCCGTACTGGTCTCCGACGTAGCGCCGCCAGCTTGGTCCCGCCGGAAGACTCACCTTCAACGACGTGTCCACCCCGTTGAGGCTGCGGAGGATCTTCTCGTCCTTCGGCCTGCGCAGCCCATAGCGAACGAGCTCGAGGAACTCGGGTGCGATAGCGCCTTCTGTTGGACGCCGGTCTGGATCGCTCGAGAGGCGGACGTACTGGCCGGCGGACGTCGTGCACCAGAACTCGACGCGGTCGTTCCAGTAGTCGGCAACAGCGCGGAGGTGGCTCGCGGCGACGTGCTCGCCGGCCTCATGTGCAAATTCCGCGGCGACAATCAGGGCGGCGATGCAGGCGGCGATCGTCGAGGGCGACAACCCTCCGAGGTCTTCCCACCTATCGAGCTGCGTAAGCGGACCCTCGCGGATGATGAACTGAGCGGCAGGCCGCACCATGACCGGGTACGGATCATGGTCGAGGCAGTTGGCCACGCCCAATCGCCACGCGAGAAGGATCGGAAGTGCCACCTGATCGAGCTCCGTCGCAGTCCAGTGGGGCGTCCCATCGAGAAACCAGTTCTGATACCAACCTCCATCCGGTCGCTGGTGCGCCTGCAGGTGTCGGAACGCGCGCAGCGCCGCAGCGCTGTCACCCGCGTCGAGCAGCGCAGTTGCTATGCGACACAGGTCGCGCGGCCAGACCAGGTGGTAGACGTGGTTGCCGTCGTGATTGCTTTCGCCCCAGGGCGCGCATGGCGCAGCGACGAACGCACCCGCGTGCGACTTGTCTTCCAGGCAGCGCAGCACGCTCAGCGATGCGCGCGCGAGATTTCCTTCATCACCGCTGACCATCCCGAGCGCCTTGGGCATGTCGGGCTGCGCCCGCCACGCGCGTTCGAATGCCTGGCGGATATTGTTGGCGCCCTTCTGCAGCGCCTGCCTCGCGACCTCTTCGGCATCGGCGCGCGTGTGAGCGAATCCGATGGCCAGTTGAAACGAGCCGGCGCGAATGCCGATCTCCGCGCCCACCGACACGTTGCCGGGGCCCGCGCGGTCGTAAGAGTTGGTCAGACGACCGTCGCCGTCGCTGAGGTCGACATGCACATCCGAGCTGCGGAAGTAGCCTGCGGACGCACGACTGAATGGACCGACGATGCAGATCCACACGTCCTGCTGGCGGATGAGGAGCGCTGGTGGGTGCGTGTCTAGGATCTGGCCGTAGTTGCCCTCGGTTCCTGGCTGCCAATGCGCGGTTGCCTGCAGGTACAGGCGCACATCGGGAAGCTCGGGCGTGAAGGTGACCGCCATCAGAAGGGCGTTCTCCTCGGGATCGGAGAAGATCTCCTTGGTCAGCCGATATTCGTGGTGGGTGGTGTCGACGGTGAAGGCCGGGACGCCAGGGCTGATCCAGCTGATCCGGTGCTGTCCATCGGCCGCGTCGTCAACGGGTGGCGAGCCCCCCGCGGAAGTGAGAAAGCGCAGCTCATGAAGCGCAACCCGGTCGAGAAACGGAAAGAAGACCTCGCTGAGCGACCCGTCCGCGACCGTGTACCAGAGCTTGCTCTTCGAACCAGGCGCCGCTCCAAACGCCATTTTGCGACCGGGACCCCACATGGGGGGCGCGCCTGGTCCGCCTGGAGCCTCCATCGGGTGCTAAGTATGGAGAGCGGTCGCGACCGATAGAATCGAACGACGTCGCGTTGGCTCCCCGGGGAGATGGCTGAGTGGTCGAAAGCGCGTGCCTGCTAAGTGCGTAGGGGGTGTAAAGCCCCCTCGAGGGTTCGAATCCCTCTCTCCCCGCTCCTCCGAGCAAGCAGGCCGACCAGGTGCCGCGTAGTCGCCAGTCGTCAAACGCTCGCCTACACTCGGGACGAATGCAAGATCCACAGCAGCAGGCGATCGCGACGCTCTGTGCCCAACGCGGCATGGTGCCGAACCCGATCAACCTTGGAGGGATCTTTCACAGGATGTTCGAAAACTCCTTCGCATCCCCGGACGGCTCGACTTGGATTCGTGGTGTTTGGTCAGACGGCCCGCGGATGGAGCGGATCCCCTACTCGATGCTTACGCTCACGATTTCCGGCGTGAACCTGCCCTACGTCGGGGTTGTGCGTAAGCGCGATATCTCGGTGCCGCTCATTACACAAGGCCACGAGTTGACGCTTGAGTCGATCGACTTCGACGATCGATTTAGGGTCAGCGCGGATGACCACCGCGCCGCTGTGATGCTTCTTGACCAGGGCATGATGCAGTGGCTGCTCGACTGCGATCAGGTGAGTTTCGCCATTGGAGGCAACCACATGTCAGCAGCGGTCAACCGGAACAGCGGGTCTGCCGACCGGCAATCCCAAGATCTGGTCGAGTTCGACTTGTTGTTCAAGTTCGGCGACGGCTTTGTCTCGCGCATACCGGCCATCGTGCGCAAGGAGTACGCGGCTGGCGCTGGACCAACGGCGCCGGCATGACTGCCACCGCGCTACTAAACATTTAGACCGATAGCGAATGTCGTTGCATTGCCTGTGCCGGTTAGCGTGGGCGTCACCAGGAGCTTCGCGCCGCTGTTTCCGTTGGACGTGTAAACCATGTCGTTCTGGTTGCGAGTGTCCCGATTCGGCCTCGAGCTGTACGGGACTGACTTGTAGATGGAGTCAGTAACGGCATCATCGAAGAACAGCTGGGATGAGATTTCGAAGCTCTTTGTCGTGCCGGAGTAGGTCCGAACCTTGAAATGGATGTGCACCGTGCGTCCCTCATACCACCCGGGATAAATCGTCGCGAACTTAGCCATGCCGTCGGCGTCAGTGAGCTGATACCCGCGCAGAAACTTCTGTCCGACGGTCGACTGGGCCGAGACGTCCGAATAGAGCCCTGCTGCGTCGCAGTGCCATACATCTACCTTCGCCCCACTCAGGGCCGTGCATCCGCCAGAGCCGACCCGCGACACCTGAAACGTGAGGGTGAGGGGCACACCGCCGCGTTTTGTCCCGGTCGACGGATCGGTGGTGATGTCGGAGCGGTTGAGAAGCTCGTCGACGAAGTACGGGCCCTCGGTCTCGGCGGGAGTGACGATGCATGAAGGCGTCGCGACCGAGCCGGCCGGCGGTGTTGCGTTTGACGAAGGGGTCGGCGAGCCGAGAGACGCGGAAGGACTGCGCCCCGCGCACGCGGCTGCGATCGCACCCAAACCAACGATGAGAGCCGTTCGCCGCGAGACCATGCTTTCGAAGAGCGACTTCACGACTGGTCAATCTTGGGCAATGGACTGAGCCCTGGCTGGAAGGCTCCTGAGGATTCGCTCAGAAATCGGCACCCGGTAGACTCGGATTGGTGACGAGTCGTGTCGCAGCGATCCTGGTGCTCGTTACTTTCCTCGCCGCGGGCTGCACGCTCAATCCGAAGCAGGCTGCCCAGGGCAGTCCAACGCCGTCACCTTCCACTCTCAAGTGGATCGACTGCGGTGGCGGATTTCAATGCGCCACAGTGCAGGTCCCGCTGGACTACGCGCATCCGGACGTGGGCACGATCGGGATCGCGATCAGCCGCAAGCCGGCGACTGATACAGCTCGCCGCATCGGCTCAGTCCTGACCAACCCAGGTGGCCCCGGGGCCTCCGGCATCCAGTTCTTGCGCGGCGAGGTGACCGCAATGGCAAACCTCAACACGCGGCTCGACCTTATCGGATTCGATCCGCGCGGCATCGGCCAGAGCGCCGCGGTGCGATGTCTCGATGGGCCCCAGGAGGACGTGTTCAACGCGCTCGACCCTGTCCTCGATGACCCAAACGAGAAACAGACGGCCATCGACGCCGACAAGAACTTCGCCGCCGGCTGCCAGCAGCGCAGCGCGAGCGTCCTGCCCTTCGTCGACAGCGTCAGCGCGGCGAGGGACATGGACATGATCCGGGCCGCGCTCGGCGACCAGAAGCTGACCTATCTCGGCTTTTCGTACGGAACGTTCCTCGGTCAGATCTACGCCCATCTCTTTCCGACTCACGTTCGAGCGCTCGCGCTCGATGGCGTGATCGATCCGACTCTCGCGTCCAATGACATGCTCTACGCGCAGCTCGTGGGCTTCGAGCAAAACCTGCAGTCGTTCTTGAGCGATTGCAGGGCGCACAAGACCGTGGCGCCGACATGCACCTATGCGCAGACAGGTGATCCCGGAACGAAGTTGATGGACCTCATGCAGCGCCTCGACACGACCCCGCTTGTAGTGGGGAATCGCTCCCTGACGCGCGGCCTTGCGGTGATTGGCGTGCTCACCCCTCTGTATGACCAGAGCACCTGGCCGTATCTCGACCAGGGTCTTACGCAGGCAAATCAGGGCAACGGCACCCTGCTGCTGCGGTTCTCCGACCTCTACCTCGGTCGCAAGACCGACGGAACTTACGACAACCAGACGGACGCCAACCTGGCGGTCAACTGCATAGACCGACCGGTGCCGGCCGACGTCGCAACCTATGACGCGCTCGGACCAAAGTTCGCAAGCGCCTCGCCCCTATTCGGCCCGGCCTTCCAGTACTCCAATCTCATCTGCGCGTACTGGCCGGTCAAACCGAAAGGCAACGCCGGCCCGATCACAGCAGCCGGCGCACCTCCGATACTTCTGGTCGGTGGAACAGGCGACCCGGCTACCCCTTATGTCTGGGCGCAGGCGGTCAGCAAGGTTCTAACCGGATCAGTCCTCCTGACGCGCGAGGGCAACGGGCACGTCTCTTACGACAAGAGCGTGTGCGCCAAGCAGGCCATCGACGCCTACCTGATCGACCTCACACTTCCGCCGGCTGGAACGGTCTGTAGGTAACTTCGCTTAGCTGGCGGCTGAGACAGGTGCGGCGGAAGGGACCTTGGTGAAAACGAACGCCCCATCTTTGGCGTCCACCTCGACCGTATCGCCTTCGCCGAACTTGCCTTCGAGCAGCATCATCGCCAGCGGGTCCTGCACCAGCCGCTGGATCGCCCGCTTCAGAGGCCGCGCGCCATAAACCGGGTCCCAGCCGCGCTGCGCCAGCAGCTTGCGTGCCGCTTCGGTGACCACAAGAGTCACACTGCGGTCCGCCAGCCGCTTTTCCAGGTTCTTCAGCTGGATATCAACGATGGCTGTCAGCTGCTCTTGCGTCAGCGACTTGAAGACGATGACCTCGTCGATCCGGTTGAGGAACTCGGGACGGAAGTGCTCGCGCAGCACCTCGATCACCTTGTCGCGCACTCGATCGAAATCCTGGCCTGACATCTCCTGGATGACGTGGCTGCCCAGATTCGACGTCATGATCAGGACGGTGTTGCGGAAGTCGACAGTCCGGCCCTGGCCATCGGTCAGACGCCCGTCGTCGAGAATCTGCAAGAAGACGTTGAAGACGTCGGAGTGCGCCTTCTCAATCTCGTCGAAGAGAATCACCGAGTACGGCCGCCGACGAACCAACTCGGTCAGCTGACCGCCCTCGTCGTAACCGACGTAACCAGGCGGCGCGCCGATCAAGCGCGCGACCGTGTGCTTCTCCTGGTACTCCGACATGTCGAGGCGAATCAAGGCGTGCTCGTCATCGAAGAGAAATTCGGCGAGAGCGCGGGCGAGCTCGGTCTTGCCCACGCCCGTGGGCCCGAGAAAGATGAACGAGCCGATCGGCCGGTTGGGATCGGAAAGTCCAGAACGTGAGCGGCGCACCGCGTTGGCGACCGCGCTGACTGCCTCGTCTTGCCCGATGACTCGGTCGTGGAGCCGCTGCTCCATTTCGATCAGCTTTGCGACCTCGCCCTCCATCAACCTGGAAACGGGGATGTGGGTCCAGCGGCTGACGATCTCGGCGATGTCCTCCTCGGTGACCTCCTCCTTCAAGAGCGCGTGGCCACCCTGCAGCTGGGCAAGCTTTGCATTGGCGTCAGCGATTTGCTTTTCGAGCTCGACCGCCTTGCCATAACGCAGCTCGGCAGCCTTCGCGAAGTCGGCCGCCCGCTCGGCCCGATCGGCATCAGCGCGAACTTCTTCGAGCTTCGCCTTGAGCGAGCGAATCTTGCCGATGGCCTCTTTCTCCTGGTCCCAGCGCGACCGCAGGGCGGTACGCTGAGTCGAGAGCTCGGCGAGTTGGCGCTCGAGCGCGGAAAGTCGCTCCTTCGAGGCCTTGTCCGTCTCCTTCTTGAGCGCCTGCCGCTCGATCTCGAGCTGGCGGATCTGCCGCTCGAGCTCGTCGAGCTCAGCCGGCAGCGAGTCGATCTCCGTGCGCAGCCGCGCCGCAGCCTCATCGATCAGGTCGATCGCCTTGTCGGGTAGGAAGCGGTCTGTGATGTAGCGCTGGGAGAGCACCGCCGCGGCGACGATCGCGGAATCCTTGATCCGCACGCCGTGGTGCACCTCATATCGCTCGCGCAATCCGCGAAGGATGCTGATGGTGTCCTCGACCGAGGGCTCGCCGACCATTACCGGCTGGAACCGGCGCTCCAGCGCCGCGTCCTTTTCTATGTGCTTGCGGTACTCGTCGAGCGTGGTGGCGCCGATGGCGCGCAGCTCTCCTCGGGCTAGCGCGGGCTTGAGCAGGTTGGCAGCGTCGATGGCGCCCTCCGCGGCGCCCGCGCCGACGAGGGTGTGCAGCTCGTCGATGAACAGGACCACCTGGCCGTTCGAGCTTTCGATCTCCTTCAGGATTGCCTTGAGGCGGTCTTCGAACTCGCCGCGGAACTTGGTTCCCGCGACGAGAGCGCCAAGGTCGAGAGCCACAACGCGCTTGCCCTTCAGACCCTCGGGCACGTCGCCCTGCGCGATGCGCTGGGCGAGGCCTTCGGCGATGGCGGTCTTGCCGACGCCGGGCTCACCGATGAGAACGGGGTTGTTCTTGGTCCGGCGAGACAGGACCTGGATGACGCGCCGGATCTCCTCGTCGCGGCCGATCACCGGATCGAGCTTGCCTTCAGCGGCAAGCTTGGTCAGGTCGCGGCCATACTTCTCGAGAGCCTGGTACTTGGACTCGGGGTTCTGGTCGGTGACTCGCTGGCTTCCGCGAATCTGGCGCAGGGCCGTGAGCAGCCCGTCATGAGTCGCACCGGCGTCTTTCAGCGCCTTGTCGTCCGAAAGTGCCAGCAGCAGGTGCTCGGTCGAGATGTACTCGTCCTTCAGTCGCTCGGCTTCCTGCTCCGCCTTCTCGAGGGTCTTGTTGAGGGCCGGGCTCAAATATGGCTGCCCACTCCCACCGCTGATCTTCGGAAAATGCTCCACCGCCGAAACGAGAGCCGGCTCCAGCGCCTGCACGGACGCGCCGGCGCGCTCGAGCAGGGTCCGCGAGACCCCCTCCTCCTGGCGCACGAGTGCGAGCAGGAGGTGCTCCGGTTCGATTGCCTGCTGGCCGGTCTCCCGCGCCAGCTCGGCAGCCTCCTGCAAAGCTTCCTGAGCCTTTTCCGTAAATTTGTCCAAACGCATGTTCTTAAAATTACCCCCACATTTCGGTTGCTAAACCGCAAATCCGTATCGTGGCGACATGCCCGAGCTACCCGAGCTGGAGGCCGTCCGAATCAGCCTTGCTCCCCGCCTTGAGAACAAGCTGATCACGGCCGCCACCGTCAACCCCAAGAAGGCCCACATGCTTCGATACCCCGTCGAGCATTTCGCCAACGAACTCCCCGCTCGCCGCATCGTCTCACTGATCCGGCGCGGCAAACACGTCGTCTTTGGCACTGAGCTGGGCGGGGGCGGTTCGCCCCGCTGGCTGGTCATCAACCCCATGCTCGGTGGGCGTTTCCAGATGGTGGACGGCCAAGCGCCCGTTCCGGCGACGGAGGTCTTCACAGTGCGCATCGAGGGACGCCAGGAGCTGCGCTACCTGGACCACCGGGACATGGGCCGGATCTACTGGGTTGCGGACTGCGATACAGAGGTCCCGGGCTGGGCGGATCTCGGGCCGGAGGCGGATTCGGTCCGGGAGATGGGCTTCGAGGTGTTTCGCAAGCGCCTCCGCCGGTTCCGCGACGAGCTGAAAGATCTGCTCCGAAACCAGGAGTTCCTGGCCGGGGTCGGCAACGCCTACTCCGACGAGATCCTGTTCGAGGCGCGCTTGCTTCCGCTGCGCCGGCGGGCGTCTCTCAAGCCGGCGGAGGAGGAGGCGCTGTTCGAGGCGATCCCGGTCGTGCTGAAGCGCGCGGTCGACGCAATCCTGGCCAACCCGAACTACGACGAGTCAAAGCAGGATCGCTCGTTCATGTCGGTCCACATGAAAGGTGGGAAGACCTGCCCGCGCTGCGGTCACCGGATCAGCCAGCTCGGGTCCAACCGCGAGCCGTTGAACTTCTGCCGAGGCTGCCAGCTTTAGACGGGTCGTTTTTCACGCCCCTCTCCCCAGCCCTCTCCCCTGCGGGGAGAGGGAGTCCCTACGAAGCTCGGCTTGCCGCGAGTTTTCCCGAGATGCTCTCCAGCAGCCGCTGCGAGGCCAGAGCGATCTCGTCGACCGCTCCCTCGAAAGCCTCCTGGTGCCGGCTAGACGGCTCGCGGAACCCGCTCACCTTGCGCACGAACTGCCGGGCGGCGGCGCGGATCTCATCATCGGTGGCGACGACTTCAGCGTGACGCAGGGTCTTGATGCTTCGACACATGCCAACAACGATAGATGGCCGGAGCTATCGACCTCGGTGCGGCGGCAGCTCGGGCAGGTCGTGCGGCGCCAGCCGCGTCGGATCGAGCCCCGCCCGCTTGATCATCGCGTCGGCCAACCGGTCGTACCGCCGCTCGGCGATATCCCCCACGGGGTCGGCGCTCGCTGACATCAGCTGCCGGAAGCTCAGCGTCGAGACCGCACGGTAGGCGAGTACCGCCCGCGCCTGCTCCGCCCGCCCCGTCATCGAGGCGATCCGCACAAAGGCCAGCGCCGCGCCGGTCTCCCGCATGTCCCGCCAGCGCCACCCCGCGTACGGCAGCAGCACCAGCAGGATCGGCGGCACCGCCACCAGCAGCGCGAGCACTATCGCGGTCTGAAAGATCGCGTCGTGAATCTGGTTGCCGGCGGAAATCAGCGGGTCTCCGGAGTACTTTTTCAGCGCATTGGCGGCGTCGATGAGGAACTGGGTCAGGAGCGGAATCCCTCCTGGCACCGCGTTCTTGAACGATGCGATCCAGCCGTTGAAGGTGAGCCCGGTATTGCGGATCCCGTCCGCGATCACCTGCAGGCCCATCACCGTCTGATAGATAAGGAAGCCCAGGTAGGACCAGACGATTGTCCACGCGACAGTCACGGTGTCAGCCAGCACGCGCAGGAAGGCCGGCCAGCGGCGGTCCGGATAAGCCTTGATCATCACCCGCGACGATAAGTCACTTCAGTGGAAGGACGCAGGCTGGGTTTAACTCCTGCGCCGGGAGCCGCACGAACCCCTCCATACTCGCGTCGTGATCATGACCTCGCGAATCGCTGACGCGCTGTCAGCCCTTCGACTGATCCTGATCCCGATCATCTCGCTCGCCGCGGTGGCTCACCAGGGCCGTCTCGTCGCTCTCGGACTTCTGGGTGCCGGCGCGACCGACTTCCTCGACGGTTACCTTGCCCGGCGCCTACATCAGGAGTCCGCCAGGGGCGCGAGACTCGATTCCATCGCTGACACCCTGCTGTTGATCGCGGCAGCGGTCTGGATCCAGATGCTCCACCCCGAAATCTTCCGCGAGAACACAGCGCTGGTCGCAATCACCCTCGCCCTCTACCTGGCCTCCCTCCCAGCCGGCCGGGTCAACAGCCTCTCGTCGAAGGTCGCCGGCGGCCTCCTCTACTCGTTCGCGGTCCTCACCCTTGCGGTCGGGACGTACTCGCCCCCGTTGCTCTGGCTGGCCGCCGCTGCCTTGACGGTTTCTTCCGCGGAGGCCTTCATCCTGCTGGTTCGCAGAAGACGCCAGGAGATCACGAACATCCACACCACCGGCAAGGCCAGGTAACAGCGCTCCCACAGCCCCCACTCCGCAAATGTCGTGGGCAGCAGCACCAGGCCGACCAGAAGCACTCCAACCTCAGCCGCCCCAAACGCGAGCGAAACGCGCCCATGACTTCGTGCCAAAGCAAGCGGCGCCGCGGCCAGCGCGACAACTCCGATCGCCGCGGCCGAGTCATGTTCGAGGGTCGCCCGGATGGATCCAGGATCCAGTCGCACGGCCGCGGCCACGAGCACCGCCCCACCTGCGACTGCGAGAACGGATCGGCCGCCAGACGAGCGCGGACCCAGCCCCATCGCCAGCGCGATGGCTGTGACCCCCACAAGGCAGATGCCAAGCACCACAAGGGAGGCCGCAGGCAAGCCAGAAACCGCCATGCGGCTGATCGTTCGTTTCATCGGGTCGTATCCAGGAGTCAAGAATCCGGCCGCGACGATCAAGCCCACTGCGACCGGCGCCGCAACAAGGCCGACGGCGCCGAAGAAGACTCCCGACCTAGTTCGCGGACTCAAGCGCCACTTCTGGGCATTGATGGTGACCCTAGGCGATGGCGTACGCAACCTCGACCGTGACCGTCAGATTGAGCTCTCCAACCGGTATCTGGGTCGAGTCTCCGGCGGCGGCTTTCGGGCTGAAGGACGCCGAGGGGTAGCCCGAAAACGTGACGTCGCTCACCCGAACGACCTGCCCGAGGTTGACCCCCGCCGCCGCCGCCATCGCTTGCGCGCGAGAGTGAGCGTCGACGATGGCGAGCGTCCGCGCCTCGGCTTTCGCGGCCTTCGGGTCGGCCAGACCAAAGGAAACCGTGACATTCGTGGCGCCGCCCTCATGGACCAGCGCATCCAGCGCTTTGCCAACGCTGTCGACGGCGTGCCACTTGAGCTGCAGCTGCTCTGAGGCGCGGTAGCCGGCGATCGTCTGGCCGCCTGACGAGTAGTAGGGACCGACCCAAAATCCAGAGGTGTTGGTGTCCTTGTCCGCGATGCCCAGCGCTTTGGCCCGCGCGATGAGCTTGCCCGCCTTGGTCGCCAGGTCGCTCTGAGCGGCGGATGCGGTGGACTGCTGCGACTCGACACCGACGGACAGGAATGCGATGTCAGGCTTTTTCGAAACTGTCGCATCGCCGCTGGTGATCACGCCCGATTCAACGACCGAAGATGCCGCGGGCGCCGACATGAGGACAGGTGGCCGGCCGGCCGCCACGACGACCACGGCGACGACCAGTGAGCATACGGTCGCGATGGCAACAGAGACGACGACGAGGGGCAGCGGTTGGGGCATTCTCGAAATCTGCATGCGACGCCAACGACGCGGCTGGCAGCGAGGTAACAGGTGCGCCAGACTTGGATGCGTGGGTTCGCCCTCTCCCGACGAAAACAACGACGCCCCGCTTTCTCGGACCGAGTACACGCTCAGGGCTGAGGTCGCGGGCGGGTTAGGGCCGCAATCCGTACTGGATTCGAGCACCAACCCTCCTGCCGTGAGCGTGCTTCACTACGACTTCGTGAGCTGGCTTGGCGATGACATAGTCGCGAGCTTTCCTTGCAGCATCGTGACCGAGGCACTGGCCAAGGCGATTGCCGATGAAGGATTGACCGGCGCCCAGATCGACGAGGTGATCGTGACCAAGAATCCGCAGTTCGAGCATTTCTTCCCCGACATAGCCGCTCTACTCCCGGAGTGGAAATGGTTGCGACCCACCGGCCAACCACACGACAGCGATTTCTGGCAGGACGAGCAGGGGATCCTGATCGTCAGCGATCGCGCACTCAACCTACTGCGGAAGTTCAGCCTGGAGAACTGCCGCATCGGCACTTATGGCGATTCCGCCTTCGCCTAGCTAGCCGCCTTCTCATTTGAACGCATCTCCGCCCGCCCGCCGCTGAGATGAGCGCTCCGAGCCAGACCGTATCGACATGGGCGCCGCTTCGCATCGGCGTGTTTCGGGCTCTCTGGCTCGCGGTGCTGGTCAGCAACGTCGCCGTTTGGATGCAGACAGTAGGGGCGCAATGGCTGCTCGTCAGCCAGCCGCATGCCTCGATCCTGGTCGCACTGGTGCAGACCGTCGACTACCTGCCCGACGTGGTCTTCGGCCTGGTCGGCGGCGTGCTCGCCGACACTTTCGACCGGCGACGCCTCCTGATGGCGGTCCAGGCATTCCTCGTCATCGTTGGAGTGGCACTGGCCGCTCTGACTTTCGCCGGCCAGATGCCTCCCGCGCTGCTGTTGACCTTCACGTTCTTGATCGGTTCCGCTTCGGTGGTGACTCTGCCGGCGTATCAGTCCCTGGTCCCCGACCTCGTACCGCGCAACCATCTGCACTCAGCATCGGCGCTCTCGTCGATCAGCATCAACATCGCCAGGGCCGCTGGACCCGCACTCGCCGGCGTGGTGATCGCCCGTGCCGGAGTCGCCGCGGTTTTTGCCCTGAATGCCGCGATGTACCTGCTCTTCCTTGTGGTGCTCGTCGCCTGGCGCCCGCCTGTGCGCACAGCGACGAAGTTTCCCGAGCCGTTCATATCGGCGCTTCGCGCTGGCGGCCGCTACGTGCGCTACGCGCCCGTGGTTCGCCGCATCCTGCTCCGCTCGGCGCTCTTTCTGGTGCCGGCCAGCGCGCTCTGGGCGCTGCTTCCGCTCATCGCCAGCCGGCGGCTCGCGCTGGGCGCCGACGGCTACGGCCTGCTGCTCGGCGCCCTCGGGATTGGCGCGATCGCGGGCGGTCTGCTCCTTCCTCGGATCCGCATGAGAATGTCGATCAACGCGCTGC